>QHOQ01000246.1:0-236 GCA_003219355.1 Verrucomicrobiota bacterium | reverse complement strand
TATTGGGCCCCGAAGTGGAACGCAAGATTTCACTCTTTACCAGCGCTCTGCCCAATGAGGGAAAAAGCTTCACAAGCGCGAATTATTCGCTCGCGCTCGCGCAACAAGGCTACCGCGTTCTCCTTATCGACGGCGACCTGCGCCGGCCAAACATGCATAGAATCTTCCGTTTCCCGGAAGCCATGAAAAAAAATAATTTTGACGCGGACGGTGCCCCGGGAGTGATGGATTGCCTG
>QHOQ01000172.1 GCA_003219355.1 Verrucomicrobiota bacterium | reverse complement strand
AGAATATTAGCTAGAATCTCGACGAGGCGCCCGAAATAACACGCGGGGGCGTGTCGAAGACGGACGGCTCGGCGATCCGTCTCTACCATTTGTCAGATCTAATCTTTGTGGCGGATCGAGCCGGCGCCAGTAATGTGTTTCTCGATCGTCTTCGGATTACCAGAATAAGAAACTTTGCCCGCGCCGGTGATTGCCACTTTCAATATCTCACTAACGGCAAGCTCGGCATCAGCTGCGCCGGTGGTGGAGATTTCGGCGGTTTTGGTTTGAAGACCATTCGCGGTTAATTCGCTTGCGCCAGTCATATCCGCGAGCAATTCATCGATGTTTCCATCGAGTGTGACACGTGCTGCGCCTGTCGATTCCAAAGCGAATCTCGGGCCAGCAAGTTGATTTGCGGTGAGCCTCACGGCGCCGCTGGTCTTCGCCCCAGAACGCGTCGGACTTGAGATAGCCGCCTTGATCCCGTGCGTCCGCCAGAAACATCGCTGTCGATGTAGAAAAGAAGATTTTCATCCGTGGTGATGCTGAGAGCGGGCGCGCCATTCTGCCATTCAATTATGAATGCGCCGCCCGCATCAATATTGGCAAAGGCACTGATCGTGCGTTGATCGGTCTTGATATTGCCATTGCCCCGAATTCCGACCCAGTGGCATCCGACGACCAAAGCGACGCATGCGGCAAGAAATATGATCGTGATCTTCTTCATGGAAATTGTGCCTCCTCTTATTACGATGCGGCAACGCCCGGCCTTGGATTCAAGAATTCGCGTTTACTTCACAATCTTCAGCTTCACTGTGTCTATCAAGACATCGTCAACGTAGAACTCCGTGCGATAATTGCCGGGGGCCCAGCCGTCATCCGGCCGCGACAGCGTAAATGTTCCATGAGCGGTTGGACCGTCCGCGATTGTGGAAGCTTCGTCCGCGCCGTAATCAGCGGGAGCATCGTCGCCAATATTCTCAGCGATCCAGTCCACGCGGACCTTGGCGCCTTTTCGCAAGCGATGTCCTTTCCAGCGCACATAAATCTGAGGTGTGTCCCACGAAAATGCCGTGGTCGGTTTACCGAATCGCCCTTTGGCAACGCTTACGGAAAGTTTCTTCGTCGCCGCCTCCACGTTAACTTCCGGTCTGTTCACAATTTTGGGACGTTCCGTCAATTCAAGAGAAATGCGCTCAAGCAAATCGCCGTTCGAGCCGCGAATTGTTGTGATGTCTTTGACGATTCCGGTCCCGGTCACGAACCAGCGGTCAATCGTCATCGGGCTGGGTGACGTCTGTTCGCCGTGAATACGGGATGCGTGAAATTCTCCCGCGGGCACTTCGACATCTTCTTCTCCGGTCACGTCGTAATGCTGATGAACTTTCATCTCGCCAACCTGTCCATTGAAATTCCAGCTTGTGCCCGGTTTAAGCGGCGTGGCGATCATCGTTTGAGGTGGATCAAGCTTGATCAGTTCGCCGTCCAAATTCATGCGCGCCACACAAATGATGCCGTGTTCGTCCACGGAAAGCAGGTCTGTGTTTGTCACCGCGCCAGCGCGATGCATTTCAAACTTGAGCAGCTCTTTGCCGTCGATGTTTTCCATACCAGCGATGCGGTACAAAACCGGTTGGCGAATTTTCCCCTCGGCGTCCATTTTTGAATCAGGGACGCGGAGTCCTTTGCCAACTTCTTGTGTCATGTTGTATCGCCAACCGGTTCCCGGTTCGGTGGGGATCAATTGCGCAGCGGAAACGAAACCGAGCGGAACTGCGACCAGCGCCAGGACAGCAATTTTCTGCATGGAAGAGGCTAGGGGATTGGCTGGACGGATCAACTTACCGCATTGCAGCTGACGCGGACTGGACATTTTGCGCTTGGGCAGGTTCGAAAATTTACGCAGGGTTCAATATGCATCCCATTGTGATGCAAATTCGAACACGAGATGGCAAATTTCGTTCAATCGCCCTGTGATGAAGTCGTCATTCATGCCGGGGTTGCCGCCGTACCTTGCGCGAAGTCTTCCGCTCCGTGGATTCTCGCGGCAACGATCCTCGGATCGAGCATGGCGTTTATCGATGGCACAGTGGTTAACGTAGCCCTGCCAGCGTTGCAGCAGAGCCTGCACGCTACTGTGGTCGATCTTCAATGGGTCGTTGAAGCCTACGCGCTACTGCTCGCTTCATTCCTGCTCGTGGGCGGTTCATTAGGGGATCACTATGGGCGGCGCCGCATCTTCATCATCGGCGTGGTGCTCTTCTCTGCCGCATCCCTGTGGTGCGGCTTTGCAACCAGCATTGGCCAACTGATCCTGGCGCGTGCGGTTCAAGGCGCCGGTGGCGCGCTACTCGTGCCGGGAAGTCTCGCCATCATAAGCGCATCATTCACCGATCAAGATCGTGGACACGCCATCGGCGTTTGGTCCGGCTTCACTGCTATCACAGCGGCGATCGGTCCTGTCCTCGGTGGATGGTTGATCGAGCGAATTTCATGGCGCGCAGTCTTTTTTATTAATCTGCCGCTCGGGTTGATTGTGCTGCTTATTTCCTTTAGCTGTGTGCCGGAAAGTCGGGACGAAAACGATGATCGGCGACTCGATTGGTTGGGCGCGGCGTTGGCAACAATCGGCCTTACATTTCTTGTTTACGGTTTGATCGAGTCCTCGCGGTTGGGCTTTGGCCACCCGGCGGTGCTGGCCGCGCTGATTACCGGCGGCTTCACTTTGGTCCTGTTTTTCTATTGGGAAGCGCGGGCACGAAATCCAATGTTACCGCTTACTCTCTTTCGTTCGCATGATTTCACTGGTGCGAATTTGCTGACATTCTTTCTTTACAGTGCGCTCGGGGGAACGCTCTTTTTCCTGCCCTTGAATTTGATTCAAGTTCAAGGCTATACCGCGACTGCCGCCGGGGCTGCCTTGCTCCCTTTCATCTTAATCATGTTTCTCCTTTCCCGGTGGTCGGGTGGACTCGTGACGACATATGGAGCCAAGCTGCCACTCGTGGTCGGCCCAATTATCTCGGCAGCGGGGTTTGCTCTTTTCGTGGTGGCCGGGGTTGGGGGCGATTACTGGAGCAAGTTTTTTCCAGCAGTCGTTTTACTTGGCTTGGGTATGGCCGTGAGCGTCGCGCCACTGACTACGACCGTGATGAATGCAGTTCCAGCAAATCGCGTTGGCATTGCTTCCGGAATCAACAATGCCATCTCACGCACGGCCGCGCTCCTGGCAATTGCCGCGCTCGGCATCGTGATGCTTCACGTATTCGATCGCTCGATCGACTCACGTTTATCCACACTCGGAGTCTCGGCAGAAGTGCGACATTCACTTGACGACCAACGGATCAACCTGGCAGCGGCGTCCCTTCCCCAAGATATCGAACCGTCGATACGTCAAGTTCTTAAGCAGGCGATCGATGAATCGTTCGTGAACGGTTTTCGTCGCGTTATGCTGGTTGGATCCGCTTTGGCGCTGGCGAGCGGAATAACTTCGTTGCTGCTCATCGACGGCGACGCAAAATCTTTCCGACATCGATGAACACATGAGAATCTCAGTCGGGCAAGTTTTCGCCGGGAGATCAATAGCGATTCTAACATGGATCGTCTGCGCCCTGCTTGGGCAGCATGCGTTTGGGATAGAAAGGCCAACAGCTGAGCGACATGTCGTGGTTGTTGTTTGGGATGGGATGCGCCCGGATTTCGTCAATCAAGAAAATACGCCAGCACTGTGGAAGCTGGCGAACGAAGGAGTCATTTTTCGCAATCATCACGCCGTTTATCCAAGTGCGACGAACGTAAATGGTACTGCCCTCGTCACTGGAGTGTATCCAGGCCACAGCGGACTAATTGCAAATCATGATTACCGCCCGGAAATCGATTCGAAACACTCAATCGACGTTGAGATTCCAAAAGTGGTGGAAAAGGGAGACGAACTATCCGGCGGAAAATATATTTCGATTCCGACAATGGCCGAGATTGTGCAAAGCGTGGGTGGGCGCACCGCGATTGCGGCTGCCAAAACCGTCGGACTTTTATTGGATAGACATGTCGATCCAGACTGTGGGAGAAACTGCGTCACGCTCTTTGCCGGAGAATCGCGGCCGCGCGACGCGCTCACTCGGATTGCCGATGTGCTCGGTCCATTTCCACCGTTCGGGCAATTCGCGCAGGGGGATAAGTGGACGACGAAAGCTCTTACCGATTTTCTCTGGAAAGACGGCGTTCCAGCCTTCTCACTGCTTTGGTTGGGCGAACCCGATCTTACCCAGCATGGATCAGCGCCCGGTGCGCAACCTGCGCTCGCTGCGATCAAGTCCTCTGATGAAAATCTCGCCGCTGTCCTGTCGGCGTTAGATCGACAGGCAGCGCGCGACACAACCGATCTGTTTGTCGTCTCCGATCATGGCTTCTCTACGATCAGGCGATCCATTGATCTGCGGAAAATCTTAAATGACGCCGGGTTCACTGCGAAGACTGAATTCAGCGACGAGCCGAAACCTGGAGACATCATGCTGGTCGGAAATGGCGGCTCCGTTCTTTTTTACATTGTGCAGCATGACGCTGCAGTCACGCGTCGCCTCGTGGAATTTTTGCAACAATCAGATTTTGCTGGCGTCATTTTCACGAAGGAACCGATGCAAGGGACATTCGGTCTCGATCAGGCGAAGATCGATAGTCAACAGGCGCCGGACGTCGTGATGGCTTTCCGCTGGAATGATTCAAAAAACCAATTCGGCATTCCGGGAATGATTGACGCGGACTGGCAACGAGGAGCAGGGAAGGGGACACATGCCACACTGAGCCGATTCGATATGCACAATACCCTGGTCGCGGTCGGTCCGGATTTTCGTCGCGCTCAAACGGATGATCTGCCAACAGGCAATGTCGATCTTGCGCCCACAATTTTGCACATCCTCAGAATCATGCCCACGCAGTCCGCCTCAGGCGGAGATGGCAGAGTCTTGTCCGAAGCACTGGTTAACGCCGATCCAGTCCCAGCTGGAGAAAAAACGGAAGTGAAGACAATCGAAGCTAAAAAAGATTTCGCGGCAGGCACCTGGCGACAATCGCTGCGAATCTCACGCGTCGGTTCAACAATCTATCTCGATGAAGGCAATGGCGCTTTTGTTCCGAAAAGGTAGGGACAGCGCGTGGCGCTGTCCGGTACACCGCAGCGCGGCGTCCCAACCACGATTGACATTGCGCATTTCGCTCACTAGCCTCGCAACCGTGCTTCGCTGCGCCGGCCGGATCGCCACGATTTTCGCGCTTTGTTGCGCGATTGGTTTGCATTGGATCGCTCTGCAGTCTCTGGCATGGACGACAATGATTATCGACTATTCGAAGCGGGCGCCGCTGCGCCAAGCGATTACTCAGACGTTTGATGGCGGTCATCCGTGTTCGCTTTGCCATGCCGTAAGGACAGGAAAGAATTCGGAAAAGAAGTCCGATCTCCAATCTCCGACACCGAAGATCGATATGATCTGTGCACCGCGCGCGATTCGCGTGGTGCCGCCTTTCAGGCGTTTTGAGTACGCATCAACTGATTTTTCACTCTCCCGCGTCGGGCAACCCCCGCTGGTTCCTCCGCCCAGGTCGCTCTTGAGCTAAATCGCGATTGAATCGGCTGCGCCACGCGCGTGCCCGGATCACAGTCGCGCGCATCAACAATCGGGGACTGCTGCGTAATTTGCAGCATCGTTCCCATTTTTTCGGAGGGATCGAATGAAAATTTTACGTTTGCTTTGTTTGTTGGTCTTTGTCGCTGCGGACCTGGTCACGAGCCGCGCGTGCGATCTTTGTGGCTGTTACACGCCCCAGCTCAACGCCATGCCGGGAATGGAATCGACCCATTTTTTTCCCTGGTTGGCCGGGTGGTACGGTGCAGTCAGCGAACAGTTCACTCGTTTTGCGACCGTTCAAGTGGATGGGAGCGAAGTCGCAAATCCGACCGGGCAATACCTGAACAGCTCGATTACGCAGCTTGTCGCCGGTTACGACATGAACAGCCGGTTCGCATTGCAGATGAACGTGCCACTTATTTATCGCGAGTTCAAAAGGCCGGAAGGTTTCCAGATCGATCGTGGTACGATTTCCGGTCTGGGTGATATTTCGCTTCTGCTGAAGACGGTCGTCTTCCATTACGCTTCGCCTGCCCGAAGAAGCTTTGAGTTCCAAGGCAAAAATCCTGTCGCGGTCGAGCATGAACCGGACTTCACCGTCTCGACCATTTTACTGACCGGAATCAAATTTCCCACTGGCGATAGCAGCCGGCTCGAGGAGGAATTTCACGAGGTCGAAATTCCCGGCGCTCCTGAAAGTGGCATCCACGGTCACGACCTCACACTCGGCACCGGATCGTATGACGGCATCTTTGGCGAGCAAACGTCGCTCCGTTACCAGAATATTTTTTTTGAAACGAACATCCAATTCACGTTGCGCGGTGATGGCACCCATCAATATCACTTTGCCAACGATCTCGTGTGGGCGGGCGGACCTGGTTACTATATCGTCCGCAATCGTGAGACGATCTTCGGGGTGCAGTTTGCAACCTCTGGCGAATACAAAGCTGTCGATCGATTTCGCGGCAAAAAAGCCGAGGACACCGGAATCACTTCCATTTTTGTAGGTCCACGATTGGTGGCGTCGCGCGGTCGCTGGAGCGCGGAAGTTGGCGCTGAGTTTCCTGTTTCCATCGAGAACACCGCGTTGCAAGTTGTGCCCGATTACCGGCTGCGCGGCGGAATTTCAGTTCAGTTTTAGCAATTGTAGATCACGAGTGCCGACTGCTGTCTTATCACGACCATGTGATCAAGCGCAGTTCGTGCATTTGCATGAGGTGCGGATGCGTCGGGACGACGCGAACGCTGAAGCCATAAGTACCGCTTTCGGTAGAGGGGACTGATCCTTGATAAAGATAATTGCCATCCGCATCCGACTGGCTGCTTTGATTAAGAACAGTGGCAGTGGGATTGCGAATCTCGCCATTATCTGCTTCGCCGTGGTATGCCTCGACGCGCACATGTTTGGGATCGACAGCGCCGAGATGAACACGCGCGCTGATCTGCAACGATTCGCCGACCAAGATGGCTTGTCGATCTTTGTTGCCGACTTGCACATCAGAAATCCGCACTTGCGGCCAGTCTCTGCGCATCTGCGTTTTCCATTTACTCAGTTCAGTGGCCGGACCGCAACTATCGCGGGAAAAAGTTTCGTGCGACTTCGCGGCGGGAATATAAAGGCGCTCGGTATATTCCTTCACCATCCGCTGGGTATTGAAAACCGGCGTGACGCTGCGAATTGATTCGCGCATCAATTGCAGCCAGGCGAGGGGAAGTTTGCCGTCCGGTTTCGCGTAGTAAAGCGGGATGATCTGGTTCTCGAGCAATTGATAGAGACTGTTTGCGTCTACTTGGTTCTGAAATTCGACCGTGCCATTATCGATTTCCGCACCGATCGCCCAGCCGTTATTGCTGTTGTACCCTTCACGCCACCAACCATCGAGCACGCTGAGGTTAATCCCGCCATTCGGCGCCAATTTCATTCCGCTGGTGCCGCTCGCTTCAAGCGGACGAAGCGGATGATTCAGCCAAAGATCGACCCCCTGCACGAGGCGACGCGCGATGTAACTGTCGTAATCTTCCAGAAGGACAATACGGTTTTCGAAACCGGTTTCGCGGCTGAGTTTGTAAACTTCCTGGATGAGCGCCTTACCGGCTTCGTCGCGTGGGTGCGCTTTGCCTGCGAAGATAAATTGGACGGGCCGTGTTGCATCGTTGAGCAGCCGCTTAAGCCGGTCCTTATCGCTGAATAGAAGGGTGCCGCGTTTATAAGTCGCGAATCGGCGGGCGAAACCGATCGTCAAAATTTCCGGATCGAGAATGCGGTTGACTCTGCGAATGACTTCAGGTGATTCGCCCACGCGCTCGAGCCGCCGTCGCACCCGGTCACGCACAAATTCAATGAGACGCAGTTTGAGTTTTTGGTGAGTCTCCCACAGTTGCGCGTCTGGAATATCGATGACACCGCGCCAGAAATCCGGCTCGGTCAGATGTTCCTCCCATGCGCCGAGATGTTTGTCGTAGAGCGCCGAAAACTCCGGCGCCATCCAGGTCTTCGTATGAACGCCATTCGTAATGCTGGTGATCGGCACTTCGTGGACCGGCACACCGGCCCAGACATCTTTCCAAAGGGACCGGCTCACTTCGCCGTGCAATTTGCTCACGCCGTTTGCGTGCCGGCTTAGACGCAGCGCCAGGATGGTCATGCTAAACGGATCCGTAGGATCGACGCGGGTTTGTCCGAATGAAAATAGCTCGTCGAACGGAATGTCTAATTCCTTGGCAAAAGCGCCGAAATATCTTCGCATCATCTCGCGCGGAAACGAATCGTTGCCCGCCGGGACCGGTGTGTGGGTGGTGAAAACGTTGGCCGCCACGACTACTTGGAGCGCGGAATAAAAATCGAGCTTCTTCTCGACAACGTTAAGGCGAATGCGTTCGAGCCCGAGGAATGCCGAGTGCCCCTCGTTCATATGAAACACATCGGGTTTGATCCCGAGAATGCCCAGCGCCTTGACGCCGCCAATTCCAAGGATGATTTCCTGGCGCATCCGCATTTCCAAGTCGCCGCCATAAAGCTCAGCGGTGATCAATCGGTCTTCAGCGCTATTTTCCGGGGTGTCGGTATCTAGAAGATAGACGCTGATCCGGCCTACGCGCAGTTCCCAAAGCTTGGCAAAAACCTGGCGATCCAGAATCGGCACAGAGATGAGCAAGGTCGTGTCGCCGCGGCGTACTTCGCGAATCGGGAGATGATGGAAATTTTGATTGAGATTGATCGCCTCTTGAAAACCTTCCTTGTCAATCTGCTGCCTGAAATAACCATGTCGATAAAGCAGCCCAATTGCGACAAAGTTTAAATCAAGATCGCTCGCCGATTTGCAATGATCGCTCGCGAGGATGCCGAGACCGCCCGAATAATTTGGAATCGATTCGTGAAAACCAAATTCGGCGGAAAAATAGGCGATGGGATTTTTGATCGCGCTGGCGGCTCCGGTTTTTCCGTAAGTGTCTTTGCGCCCCAAATATTTTTCGAACGCGTCGAAGACCTGCTTCAGTTCGCGGAGAAAAGTTTTGTCCTGTGAAAGTTCTTCTAGCCGCGATTGCCGCGAAAGCTGGAGCATGCGGACCGGATTATGGTTTGTCCGGTTCCAAAGCTCCGGATCAAGTAGCCGGAACAGACGGCGGGCCGAGGGCTCCCATGTCCACCAAAGATTGAAACTCATCTCGCGCAGCGGCTCAAGCGCCACCGGCAAGGTCGGAGTCACATTGTAAGTTTGGAAAGTCGGCATGTGAACACAGGACGGGGAACAGAGCGGCAGTTAATCGAGAAAAGCTTATCCGGCAAGTCTCGCTCGATGAAGATGTCGGTCTTTAATCGCACTTTGGTCCATCCCATGTAATCTGTTCATCTGCGTCCGTGCCGTGACCTTGCCTTCCGGCCCCACCATGCTTGCCATGAGAAGTGTGACGTGGCCACCACCACAGCCTGCATCCAGGCACTTCATTCCTTTCCTGAAACCGACGTCTTCAATAATTAAGAAGTAATCGGCAGCATCACTCGAGCCAGGAGGTATAGGCGCTCTTTACCTTCCTTGCCTCCACGGATTGCATAAGCACACATGGCAAAGCTTCAATCGGTGCTATCTAGCAGCTCGCGGAGTCAAGGCGAGTCCAAGAACAAATCCGGCGACTAATCCGCAAAGGTGCGCCGCCATGCTCGCCTGCGGTGTTGAGAGATCGAACGCCGTTTGTATCGCGACAATCATCAGGACGTTGCCTAATCGCTGCTTTGCATGCGGCGCATGTCGATGTCGAAGCAAAAATCCGGCCCACGCACCGACTATGCCCATGATGCATCCCGACGCGCCAACAAGTTGGGCTACCTGAACGAGGCCGATTAGGGTCAATCCTACCACTCCGGCGCTCGAGGCGAGTCCCGAAATTAGATAGCAGATCGCAAACCGGACCGCGCCGATTGAGCGCTCCAATGGCGGGCCAAGGACGTAGAGCGCAAAAAGATTGAAAAGCAGATGAACAAAACCTGCGTGCAAAAAAAGCGCGGTGAACAGACGCCAGTACTGGCCCTGCGCCACAACAGCGTAAGGTTCGAGCGCACCGAGTTGATGCAGGACTTCGGGGTCTGTCCAATTACCAAAGGAAATCTCGAAGATGAATGCGGCGGCGTTGATGAGGAAAAGAACGAGGACCGCAGGGGCGTTGCGGAAAGAACGACGTCGATCTTGCTGCTCGATTTCCTGCTCGAGCGAAGGCGACGGGAAAACGGCTCGATGGTTGTGATGAGATTCCAAATGACGAAATAATTGAACCTGATCGCGCAACTCAGCGCTCGGATGCAAAATCTGAAGAGCCGCCCCAAGTTTTCGCGCGGATTTGTAATTTTGGCGCGCGGCAAGCTCCGTCATTTTTCGCGATCCAATTGCTGGAATGAACAAGAGAGCGAACCAGGCTGCGCCACCGACGTACCCGGCCGCAGCTCGGAAAAAGATCCACGCTAGAGCCGTAACCACGAGAACAACGAGCGCGGCGATGCGCCAGCCACGGTAAATTGGATCGGGGCGCCAGGCGCGCGCCAGCACCAGAAGCGGTGAAATCACCGCCAGGAAGAGAAAAATGTGATTCAGATCGAGCACAAGGGAAAGTTTGAACTTTGACGTTGGAAGTGAAGAGTTGTGCGTCCAACCTCGACTTTAAATTATGCGAATTTTGGTCACTTACTATCTCGACGTCATCTCTTCGTGGTGCTTTTGGGCGGAGCCGGCATGGGCGGAATTGAAAAGACGTTATCAGGAGAAGGTTGAATTCCAGTGGAAGATCGCCTTGCTCGATCAAAAAGCGCTTCCGGTCTCGCGCGAGCAGGAAGAATGGTTTTACCGCCGCAGTGGCACAATCATGCGCTCGCCATTCATGTTGAGCAGCGCCTGGTACGAGCCGATCCGGCCGGAATATCTCGCGCCAAACTGCGTGGCTGAAGCCGCAAAAGATTTTGGAATCAACGACGACCGCGTGCGCCTTGCGCTTTCGTATGCCGGCTTGCGCGAGGGAAAACGGATCGGCGAGTGGAAGATTGCCGCGGAGATTGGAGCGAAAGCAAGCAGTCTCGATGCAAAAGAATTACTCGAACGGGCGCGTTCGACTGTGGTTGAAACGCGTGTCCGTGCCGACACTGCTGATTTCCATCTGTTGCAGGTGACGCAGCGGCCTGCGTTCGTGTTCGACACGGAAATTGGAGATCGAGCGGTCTTTTCTGGATTTGCCAGAGTTGCGCCGCTTCTGGCTGCGCTCGATGCGATGTTGGATGACGCCCAGGCTTACAAAGCACATGCCGCCCATTTCGGCGCTCCACCTAGGTGAGGAAAAATTCAATTCGCGTAGATTGACCTTGCCAGCGCCGAAATCTTGTCTACAACTTCCCTTCGGCTCGCGAAAAAATGCGGGTCCGTTGTCGCAGTCATCGCAGCTGCGGCGGCGCCGAGTGTTCGGCCGATTTCCAAGTGGAGGCCGGAGATTGCGATCAAGAAAAATACGACGTTGCGGCACACTCCCGTCTTCGTCGGCCAGGAGATTGATTTAATCTGCAACAACA
>QHOQ01000171.1 GCA_003219355.1 Verrucomicrobiota bacterium | reverse complement strand
TTTCGGTCCAACTCGATGACGCGAGCGCTCAAGTCCAAGGTGCCAAGCTCACCGGTGCAAATGCCGAAGAAACGACGCGCCTCGCCAAAGAAAACGAACTCTTAAAAAACATTGTTGTGCGCGAACGGCAGGAAGAAGCGCGTCGCTACCAGGCGAAAACGCTGATGCTGGCGGAGTTGGATAAATTAAAGATCCAATCGGACGCTTTGACCAAGCAGATCGAATTCCTGGCGCAGCCGATCACAAAACTAAGCGATGAAGAGCTGGCTTTATTGCGGCAACCGGTGGTCTCAGTTTCAGATCAGAATTCCGGCATGTTGAAAGCGAGTTTTATTTTCGCCAAGAAATCGTCACTAGACTCCGTTGAGATCGCGCGGCCGAAGGAAGAAGAAAAACCGTCCCCTGACGCGGTCGGAGTGACAACGAATAACTCCAGCGCCGCCGCCGCGCCCAGCGACTTCAAACCGGACGTGCCGGATAATCTGCAGAATGTAGCGCGCGCGGCGAAAGAGAGCTTCGAGCATGGCAAATACCGTAACGCCGAAAGCCAATACCAGGAAATCCTCGACGAAGCTCCGAATAATCTCTACGCGCTTTCCAATCTCGGCGCCGTTTATGTTCGCCGCGGCAGACTTAAGGCGGCGGAATCGACATTGAAAAAGGCCCTGGCCGTCTCGCCCAAGGACGAGTTTGTGCATACGACTCTGGGCATCGTCTATTATCGGCAATCCAAATTCGATGACGCCTTCACCGAATTGACCAAGTCGCTTGAGATCAATCCGAAAAACCCAATTGCCCACAATTATCTTGGCATTACCGCGAGCCAAAAGGGCCGGCTCGGAGAAGCAGAAAAAGAAATACTTCAAGCCATCGCGAACAATCCTGATTACGCCGACGCGCATTTTAATCTGGCCGTTATTTTCGCAACAACGCAACCGGCTTCGAAAGAATTAGCCAAACGGCATTATACCAAGGCCACCGCGCTCGGCACCCAGCCTGATCCATCGCTCGAGAAGTTGTTGCAGTAAACGGATAAGACAGGCCGTTGTCGAACCGACGAAATCAACTGGAGCGGTGATCCATGACCGTTGCCTAACTCGGCTTTTCCCGCGTGCAACCATTCCTCACCGCTAATTGGCGGTATCTCGCCATACTCAATTTCATCGTTGATCCTGCGATCATCGCGCCTCTGGTACCGACGGGAACGGAACTGGATTATGAAAATGGCAACACCTTTGTCAGTGTCGTTGGTTTTCTTTTTCTCGACACCCGTTTGCTCGGCCTCCCGATTCCGCTGCACCGCGATTTCGAAGAAGTGAATCTCCGCTTCTATGTGCGGAAAAAATCCGCGGATACGTGGCGGCGTGGCGTCGTCTTCGTTCGCGAACTGGTTCCGCGTCGCGCCATTGCGCTAATTGCGCGCGCATTTTACGGGGAGCGTTATCTCGCGCTGCCGATGAAGCACGACATCGAACATGTCGATCTTAAGTTGAAGGTGGAATACTCCTGGCGTCGTGGCCGCAACTGGGAATCCCTTAAAATGAGCGCGAGCGGCGAGCCGCAAATCATTCCCGCCGGGTCACACGCCGAATTTATCACCGAACATTACTGGGGCTACACCCGCATTCGAGCCGGCTGCAGCGAATACCGGGTCGAGCATCCACGGTGGAAAATTTGGAATACGGACACATTCGAACTCCACGCCGATGTCGCTGCTCTTTATGGCGATCAGTTTGCCGAAACTTTAAGCGCTCCGCCGCACTCTGTTCTCATCGCCGATGGCTCGCCGATCGAAATCTTCAAGCGAACGGTCCAGCGTGAGCAGTAGCCGCCCGGCGCTAGTCGAGGCTCCAGCGATTATTTCACGAGCAACTGCCGAAGCACAAACGGCAAAATCCCGCCGTGGCGGTAATAATCGATCTCAATCGGTGTATCGATCCGCAATTTCACCGGCACGGAGCGTGATTTCCCATCTTTGCTCAGAATCTCAAGGGTTGCATGGTGGCCCGGTCGAACTTTGTCTGACAACCCGGTGATTGAGAAAATTTCCGAGCCGTCGAGTCCCAGCGTTTGCGCGCTGGTTCCATCAAGAAACTGCAACGGCAACACTCCCATGCCAACGAGATTGGAGCGATGGATCCGTTCAAAACTTGCGGCCACTACCGCCTTTATGCCTAACAAACGCGTCCCTTTCGCCGCCCAGTCCCGCGATGAACCGGCCCCGTATTCGTTACCAGCAAAGATGATTAATGGCGTCTTTGCCTTTGCGTATTTCGTCGCCGCGTCGAAGATCGACATCTCCTTGGCTTCGAATTCATTCGGGAGAGACATGATCACCCTTTCGCCCTCTCCTTTATCGAACATTTGATTACCGCCCAGCAATCGGCCTTCAACCTTTTTCGGAGGAAAATACTTCGTCACCCCGCCTTCAGTTCCAGGGACCATCAAGTTTTTGATCCGGACGTTGGCGAATGTCCCCCGGGTCATCACCAAATCGTTGCCGCGCCGACTGCCATAACTGTTGAAATCGGAGTGGTCGATTCCGCGCGAAACCAGATATTCTCCGGCCGGCGACGTTGCCTTAATCGCACCAGCCGGCGAAATGTGATCAGTCGTGACCGAATCGCCGAAAATGCCAAGCGCCCGCGCGCCCCGAATCTCCTCGACGTGTCCCGGCTCCATCGAGAAATTCTGGAAAAACGGCGGCTCGTGAATGTAATCGCTCTTCTCATCCCACTGATAAATGTCGCCTGTGCTCGCCGGGATTTCGTTCCACTTCGGGTTCTGGTCGGCGAAATCGCGATAAAGCTTGCGAAATGTTTCCGGCTTGAGCGCTGAATGCATCGTTTCCCTGATCTCACTTAAGCTCGGCCAGACATCGCGTAGGAAAGTTTCTTTTCCATGCTTGTCTTTGCCGATCGGTTCGCGGGAAAGATCGATATGTACCCGGCCCGCCAACGCAAAGGCAACAACCAGCGGGGGCGACATCAAAAAATTCGCCTTGATGTGTTGATGCACGCGTGCTTCAAAATTTCGGTTTCCCGAAAGCACCGAGGCTGCAACCAGGTCGAATTCGTGGATCGCCTTCTCGATATTTGGATGGAGCGGTCCAGAATTGCCAATGCAGGTGGTGCAACCGTAGCCAACCAGATTAAATCCGAGTTGATCGAGGTACTTTTGCAGTCCGGTTTTGTCGAGATAATCGGAAACAATCCGTGAACCCGGGGCCAGCGAAGTTTTTACCGCTGGATCGATAAGCAGACCACGCTCGACCGCTTTTTTTGCAAGCAAACCTGCAGCGATCATCACACTCGGATTACTCGTGTTCGTGCAACTTGTGATTGCGGCGATGAGAACGCTGCCATGGCCGATGTGACTTTGCCCGTGCGTGAACATTTCGCTGGATGCAGCCTCAATGTCTTTTCCCGTATCGGGCGTCGGCCGGTTTGCTACCATTTCGATCTTGTTACGCTCGTCGCCTGGATTAATTCCTTGATCGACCTCATCTGTTGATGCCATTGCACGGTCGCGCGGCGCGCTGCCGTTCAATTGCACGAGATGTTTTTCGCGAAGATCGACATTCTTTTTCCCGTAGCCGCCATCCTGGACCGGCTTCTCCAGCAACGCCCGAAATGTTCTCCCGAGCTCCGGCAGATTGATCCGATCCTGCGGCCTCTTCGGTCCAGCGACGCTTGGCTGCACATCCGCCAGATCAAGATCCACATCCACGCTGTAATCGATTTCTCCCTTGCGCGGCATGCCGAACATGTTTTGCGCGCGAAAATAATTCTCGAACGCCCGGCATTGCTCATCGCTGCGTCCCGTGGCCCGCAAATAATTGACCGATTCTTGATCAACCGGAAAATAACCCATCGTCGCGCCGTACTCTGGCGACATGTTTCCAATCGTCGCGCGATCAGGAACCGGCAGTGATGCCGCGCCTTCGCCGTAGAATTCGACAAACTTCCCGACGACTTTTTGCGCCCGCAACAATTGAGTGATGTGCAGTACGAGGTCGGTCGCCGTCACCCCTTCGCGCAATTGTCCCTTCATGTGGACGCCGACGACTTCCGGCGTCAGAAAATAAACCGGCTGACCCAGCATGCCGGCTTCGGCTTCGATTCCACCTACACCCCAACCAACCACGCCCAGGCCGTTAATCATGGTCGTGTGTGAATCAGTTCCAACTAACGTATCCGGATAGAAGATTTCTGCCTCGTGACCCCGACCTTCTGACTTCTTGCTCAGAACGCCTTTTGCCAGGTATTCCAGGTTCACTTGATGGACGATGCCGATGCCGGGTGGAATTAATTGGAATGTTTTGAATGCTTGCTGCCCCCATTTCAAAAACTGATAACGCTCCCGGTTGCGCTTGAACTCCATTTCCAAGTTGAGCTGCAGCGCCTTAGCTGAGCCGAAGAAATCCACCTGCACCGAGTGATCCACCACAAGATCGACAGGGACGAGCGGTTCGATGATCTTCGGGTCGCCTCCGAGTCGTTTGACGGCGCTGCGCATGGCGGCGAGGTCGACAACCAGTGGCACCCCAGTGAAATCCTGCAAAACGATCCGTGCGACGACGAACGGAATTTCCTCATTCGCTGGCGCTCTTGCATTCCAGTTCGCAAGTGTCTCGACGTCTTTGCGCCGGACTTTTTTGCCGTCGCAATTGCGCAATACCGATTCGAGCACGATACGAATGCTCACCGGCAACCGCGAAACTTTGCCGATGCCTTGTTCCTCCAGCGCCGGCAGCGAATGCAAAACTCCCTCGCGGCCGCTGCCCGCCTCGAATGTTTTGAGCGTTTTGAATTCGTCAGTCATGCCGGAGGATGAATCTGGAAACCAGGAAACCAAAAGCAGAAGAGCTGATTTTTCTCTCTTTTCCTGGATTCATGGATCCCTGATTAAATCTATTTCAGCTCCCCGAGCTTCGCCTTGATCTTGTCGAAGTTCGGCAATTGTCTCGCGTCATCGTTGCTCTCGGCATATTGAATCACACCGTTCTTGTCGACGATGAACGCCGATCGTTTCGCCACTCCCGCCATTCCGAGATTCAATTGGGGCAGGAAGGAGTCGTACATCACGTCATACGCTTTCGCGACTTTGTGTTCGTAGTCGCTCAGCAGCGGAACCGTAATCTTCTCCTTTTGAGCCCAAGCCTCCTGTGCAAATGGATTGTCACCGCTGATTCCGTAAACGGCGGCATTTAGATTACTATAAGCAGAGAGACCGCTGCTGACATCGCACATTTCCGTCGTGCAAGTGCCGGTAAAGGCCATCGGAAAGAAAAGCAGTAGCGTATTTCGTTTTTCGAGGTTATCGCTCAACCTGATTTGCTTCGGCCCGTCGGCGGTCTTGGTCGAGAGTGTGAAATCTGGCGCTTTGGTTCCAACTGCGAGTGGCATAATGAGTCCTCCGGTTTGAATGAAATGGCGGAATTCCAGTATAAGATCGACATTTAAGCGGTCAAAGAGAGAACGTGATTCGTTAAATCGTGAACCGTTACATCGGTCCGTGCTTTCCGATTCACAATTCACGATTCACGAATCCCATGGAACTCTTTTGGTGGTCGATCACGATCGTGCTGTTTGCCGTCGGTCTTATCGGGACGGTGCTGCCGGTATTGCCGGGAACGACGATCATTCTCGCGGGCGCGATCATTCACCGAGTAATGCTTGGCTCGGAAAAGAGCATCGGTTGGTGGAGTATCGGTGTCCTTGTTCTGCTCACGCTCACAACTTATGCGCTCGATTTTCTCAGCGGCTACTTCGGCGCAAAATATTTTGGCGCGACGAAATGGGGAATGTTCGGCGCTATCCTTGGTGCGCTCATCGGCATTGTTTTTGGAATCATCGGATTGTTTGTTGGACCGGTTATTGGTGCGATAGCCGGAGAATTTATCGCCGGGAAGAGGATGATCGACGCTGGCCGAGCAGGCTGGGGGAGCTTGCTCGGAAATCTCGCTGGGATGATCGGCAAGCTTGCGATCGGGCTCGTCATGATCACGATTTTCTTTGTGACTGTGCGAGCACCCTTTTGAATCAGGAAAAACGAAATTAGAAAACCAGGAAGCCGCGAAATTGATTTCTTATTCGTTTTTCATACCTTCCACATTCCGTCCCGCCTTAATGGCTTCCAGATTATTCCTTCCTTTCATGCCCTCCTGATTGTGATAAGTTAAACGTTGATGGCAGATGATCGCTGGTGAGCCGTAGTGGCTTGCTAGAGGAAAGTCCGAACACCATACGGCGACATGCCGCGTAAAATACGCGGGCGCTGCGATTGCAAAATTGCGGTGCCGGAAAGTGTCACAGAAAAGACACCGCCGGTTCTTTGGCAACAAAGGCACAGGCAAGGTTGAAAAGGCGAGGTAAGAGCTCACCGCTCGCAGAGTAATTCGCGAGGCACGAAAAACCCCATGCGGTGCAAGACAAAACAGAGGGAGGGCAGCCGGCCCGTTGATCCTCGGGTATCGTCGCATCACGATGCGCGCAAGCGTGTCGGGCGTTCAGTTCTGCGAAAATCGGAACTGGATGAGATAAATGATCGTCGCGGCTGAGAGATCAGCCGACAGAATTCGGCTTACCGCCATCAAATATGAAGGGCGTTTTCGGAAACGAAGGCGCCCTTCGCTTTTTTGTCAGGCCGCAGTTGGTCGGACAGTAGTTTTTTTTCGCAACAGCGGGAGCACCTTTTCCACCAGCGCATCTGCGGTAATGCCATGTTTCTTTCGCAGGATCGGGACAGCGCCATGCTCGACGAATTGATCGGGCCATCCGATACGCACGACTGGCGTGTTAATCATTTGCGAATGCAAATGCTCCATCACCGCACAGCCGAAGCCGTTGTGCAGAACGTGATCTTCGATGGTGCAAACGACTTCGACGCCGCGGGCGAAAAATTCCAAGGTCCCGATATCTAGCGGCTTGATCCAACGGGGATTGATTAGAGCAACGGAAATCCCTCTTCGGCCATTTCAAACATGTTGCCCAAGCCAAAGATCGCCACGTCGCGCCCGTGTTGCACGACTTCGGCCTTGCCAATCTCAAGAAGTTTGGGTTCAGGTTTGATTTGCGCGCCCGTCCCGGGACCGCGCGGGTAGCGGACGGCGATCGGACCAGCGTTGTAATGCGCCATCGTCCAAAGCATATCGACAAATTCATCTTCATCTTTCGGCTGCATGTGCACCCAATTCGGGATGTGGCGCAGATAACCGATGTCGAATAAACCATGATGCGTTGGGCCGTCATCACCACTCAATCCGGCGCGATCCATGCAGAGCCTGACGTTTAGTTTCTGGATCGCGATGTCGTGAATAGCCATATCGTAGGCGCGCTGAAAGAAGGTCGAATAGATCGTGAGAAACGGCGTCATGCCTTGCGTGGCCAATCCGCACGCGAAGAGCGTGGCGTGTTCTTCGGCGATGCCGACGTCGAAGTAACGACTTGGGTGCGCTTTGGCGAAATGGGAGAGGCCGGTTCCGCTGGGCATCGCGGCGGTGATCGCAACGAGTTTCTGATTGTGGTCCGCGAATTTCGCGAGTGTCTTGCCAATGATTTCCGAATAGGTCGGCGTCGGCGTCGGCGCGGTCTCGCCGGTTTCCAACTTGTATTTGCCGAGGCCGTGGAATTTATCCGGCTGTTTGATCGCCGGTTCATAGCCCTTGCCTTTCTTGGTGAGAATGTGGAGCAGCACCGGCTCTTCCTGTGTCTTTAGAAACTCAAATGTCCGGATCAACAGCGGGATATCATGCCCATCGATCGGTCCGTAGTAACGCAATCCGAGTTCCTCGAAGATAACGCTCGGCACAATCAAGCCCTTTACGCTTTCTTCGACT
>QHOQ01000170.1:14724-15277 GCA_003219355.1 Verrucomicrobiota bacterium | reverse complement strand
CAAGGATCTCCTGGATGTGCGACCGAAGTTCGCGTGTCTCTGGATCGATGATCGCGAATTCCTCTTCGATGCCGAGAGTAAACGTGTGGTTCTTCGCGCTCATGACGGGGCGCAAATGTCCGCCAAAAACGATGCGCTGTCATGGTGGATCAGGCCGCACCGTCGGGGATGTTAATTATTACGGCTTCGCGGCGATTTTTAACATCGAGCAAGGGACTGCTCGATCTACCTCCCGCAATTGTCGTTCCTATGCGAACTCGCTCAATTCGCGTTTGTCTACGGCGGCCCGCATGAATTTGCCCCAACTTAAATTGTCGCAACCGGCTTTGTGTTCTCGCGCTTTGCGGATTGCCATTTCGGAAACGGCCTCGACGACCCATTCGAAATTTGCCTGACCGACGTTGGCTGCTTCCGCGTCCGGTGCGGGATTGCAGAAGTCAATCGCGACCGGCACACCATCGCGAATGGCGAACTCAACCGTATTTAAGTCGTAGCCAAGATACTGGTTCAGCGTAAGCACGCCTCGCTCGACTTTTTGCAAGATTTCCTTGGG
>QHOQ01000170.1:0-14718 GCA_003219355.1 Verrucomicrobiota bacterium | reverse complement strand
GCCATTCAGTTTGGTAACGCAAATGATAAGGATGCCGCGGCTCGTATGGCATAATGCGGACATGCCGTTGATCGATCGAGTAGCAGCGGAAGTACATGTCGAATTTCACTTCCTCCTGCAACATCATCACGAGCTGGCCAGTCTCATTGTAAGCTCGGAAAAATTCCTCAGAATTGTGCAAACGATAGACGTTCTTCCAGCCGCCACCTGCGAAGGGCTTGAAGAATGCCGGCCAACCGACGTAGCTGAAAATTTCCTCCCAGTTCATTGGATAGGCGAGGTTGCGAAATGATTTGTCGTTTGTGTCCGCCGGCGGCTGATTCGACGGCAGCAATACGGTGCGCGGAACCGCGACCCCGATCTTGGTCGCAAGCGCGTTGTTGAAAAATTTCTCGTCAGCGCTCCACCAGAACGGATTGTTCACTACCGCGGTGCCGGTGAGCACCGCGTTCTTGAGCCAGGCGCGATAAAACGGCACGTCCTGCGAGATGCGATCGATCACCACGTCGTAACCGCACGGCTCGCCTTGGACGACCTTGTCGATCTTGACGAATTCCGCGACGATATCTTTGCTGCCAGTTTTCTGATTCACCCGCTCAACAAACGCCGGCGGAAAACTGTGTTCCTGACCAAAAAGGATTCCAATTTTTTTCATAGCGATGGGTCCGTCAAAGCTCACATGAGCGACAGATAATATGGCAGCATCTCGCGCCAATAACTCCATTCGTGGCCGCACCATTTCCGATCGTCGAGGAAATGGCGGATCCCTTTTGAATTCAGAACCTCGGAGAGGCGTAAGCTTTCGTGGCGCGTGTTGTCCCATTCCCCCGTGCCGATGATGATGCCCCAAGGATCGGTCGTGTTTGGCAGATATTCGCACGGACTGTTGAAGTAAATATTATCATCGTGATAACCATCGAAGAACGAGCTGATATCAAACGAACCGCTCAGGCTGATGAGATGACTCACGAAATCGGGGTGGCGAAAAGCGATGTTTGCGGCGTGGTAAGCCCCAAGGCTGGCGCCGCATACCGCGACGCGAGGAGACGAGCATTCGCGCCGCGCGAGATCGAACACATCGCGGACGATCACATTTTCGTAGGCGTTGTGCGTTCGCATCCGGTCCGAGGGATGAATCGATTTGTTGTAGAAACTCTCAAGGTCGATAGCATCCGGGCAATAAACTGTAACTCGACCGGCGTCGATGTAGCTAGCAACGGAACCGACTAGGCCAAAATCTTTGTTCTGGTAATAACTGCCGAACGAAGTCGGAAAGAGAATCAGCGGCAGCCCGCCGCCGTCGCCGAACGCAAGCATTTCGAACTCGCGGCTTAAATACGGCGTCCACAATTTGATATAGCGCTCGTTCATGAGAAAATCGACAATAGCGAGACCGAGTGATTAAGGTCAATCGCGCCCACCTAAGATCGACTCCGGGCCAGATCGACGCGTTGGACAATCTCGACATTCTAAACGATGCATCTCGCCTTGCATGCCCAAACACACGCTCACTGGAAACATCAAGCGACATCGCGAATTTCCGTCAGACATTCTTGGCAATCGGCGCGACGTCCTGGTTTACCTGCCGCCGGGGTATCGACGATTCTCGAGCCAGCGTTATCCGGTGTTGTATCTGCACGACGGGCAGAACATTTTTGATGCCGCCACCTCTTTCGCGGGCGTGGAGTGGGGCGTCGATGAAACAGCCGAGCGCCTGATTCGCAAAAGGCTGCTCGATCCGCTCATTATCGTGGCGATCGCGAACATGGGCGAGGACCGGATTCACGAATACTCGCCGACGCGCGGCGTGATCGACGGCAAGGCAAAGCGAAGAAAGCGCAGCCGCGGCCTAGCGCGCCAGTACGGGCAATTTTTGATCGAGGAACTTAAGCCTTACATCGACAGGAAATATCGAACGAAACGCGAGACTCAATTTACGGGCTTGGGCGGCTCCTCTCTCGGTGGTCTCGTGACCCTCGCAATCGGAATTTTGTTTCCGCAGACTTTTACGCGCCTGATGGTAATGTCGCCATCGATTTGGTGGGACGATTTCGCCATTTATCGACTCGTCGATTCAATTGAAGAAAAGCCAACGCTGAAGATCTGGCTGGACACGGGAACAAGGGAACCTGGCTGGGAACAAGCGCGCGTGTTGCGCGATCGGCTTGCCAAAAAAGGCTGGAAACTTCGTGACGATCTTCACTACATGGAAGTCGAAGGCGCCGATCACACTGAAGCGGCCTGGGCAGCGCGGGTTGAACCGGCGCTGTGTTTTTTATTTCCGCCAGCGGTCCCGATATAGGCGATTGCCTTCAATCGCTCGAAATATTCAAGAAGGCGCTGTAATACCTTATCGGCCAACTGGAGGGACCGGCGGCGGGTTGGGCGGTAAAGGCTCTGGTGGTGGCGGCGGTTTCGGCGGGGTTGGCGTAGGCGGCGACGGATTATCTGGCATTGGTGCTCTCCTTTGAATGAATCGTTTTTACTGCAGCCACTTGCCGTAAATTTGATAAACGCGAACGAAGCCGCCGATGAAATCCCAATCTTTTTGATATGCGAAAGCATGATCGCGGGAGGACCAGGTCAACTCACGTGGCGATTCCGGATGATTAGGGTCGTAAACGAGATAACGTTCAATTCCATCATTCTCAGAGGCCGGTTTTCGTTTATAGACCAGGACCGCGTGATTGATGCTGAGACGAGGATAAGTTGTGAGAAAACCGACGAATAGCTGGCCGCGCGCCAAAGCTGAATTGAGGTGGGCGTGGGTTTCCTTTTGATAACCTGAGTCGTGCTGGAAAAGCATCCGTGCATTGCCAACCCGGAAATAGGTCGGCCAGCCAAGGCCGATATTTGCCCGCACAACTTCGCGGCGCGCCTCGCTCATCGCGCGCAAGTTGGCGTAGCCCGGGAAAACGATGCGCTGATCCGGCGGCAACGGCCTTCCCCAGGCCGCACGACGAGCGACACTTCGAATGCGGGTAGCCAACGCATTGTCGTCCAACGGGGCGGCATGTGGATCGAAACGAGCGAACTTCTGAAACTGCATCGTCGTACGGCACAGGACAAAACAGCGGCGAGTGTACCTTTTCGGCTCTCCTTCCTCTCTTTTCCGCAAATAGGGATGGCCTTCGCGATACCCGAAGACAGTTGAGTTGGCGAAACCGACTGTATCGCGGTCGAAACGAAAATCCGATGCCGCCGCGCTGCTCCGTAGAAGCATGAGGGCGACGAAAACGCCGAGCTGCCAAAAACCTGCCGATGTACGCCAATTGCTGGGAATCACGTCAGGAACGCGCAGGAGCGGACGCGGGTTTGGCTTCGGCGAAACTACCGAGGCGGCGAAATTTTTCGTACCGTTTGGTTAACAATTCCTCGATTGGAATGTTACAGAAGCGCTGCAGGCTGCGGCGGAGGGCGTTGCCCATATTTGTCACGACCGAATCATAGTCCCGATGCGCGCCGCCTTCTGGTTCGCGGACAATTTCGTCGACCACTTCAAGCTTCAACAAATCCTGCGCAGTCAATTTGAGCGCGTCGGCCGCCTCGGCAGCGTGACGGCGATCCCTCCACAAAATGGCGGAGCACGCTTCCGGGCTGATTACAGAGTAGTAAGCGTTCTCGAGAATCAATACGTGATCCGCCACGCCAATTCCAAGCGCGCCGCCCGATCCACCCTCGCCGACAACAGCGGCGATGATGGGCACGCGCAGCCTCATCATTTCGCGAAGATTTACTGCGATTGCTTCCGAGATGTGACGTTCCTCCGTCGATCAATGAAATCACTGGCATGCCAAATTTTTCACCCAGCCGCATCAAGCGCAGTGCTTTCCGATAACCTTCCGGATGGGCGCACCCAAAATTGCGCATCACGTTTTCTTTCGTGTTGCGTCCTTTTTGGTTAGTGACGACCACGCAGCGCTGCTTACCAAGCATGGCAAGACCGCTCGGCATTGCCTTGTCATCAGCAAAACGACGATCACCGTGCAGTTCAGTCCAGTTTGTAAAACAGCGTTCGATGTAATCTAGGGCGAATGGCCTCTGCACATGCCGCGCGATTTGGACACGCTGCCAGGCAGTCAGGTTGCCGTAAATTTCGCGGCGGGTTTGGCGGAGCTTTGCCTCAATTGCCCCGACCGCCGAATCCAGATCGACATCGTGTTCGTCGGAATGAGCCTTCAAATCCTGCAAACGCCGTTGCAGTTCAAAGATCGGCTTTTCGAAATCGAGCGGCTGTAGTTCCATGAGCGTTAAAGCGTTAAAGCGTTGAAGCGATGAAGCGTCAAGTAATCGCGCGAGCTGCCCGGTTCAACAGTTTAACGCTTCAGTCGGTAATGGTGACAGAGGTGTGGTTGTTTACAAGACTGCTTAGCTCTTCGACGTCGGAGGCGGCCAGGCCGAGGCCGACTGGAGGCGGTGGCTGGGTGAGGTTGGGATGCGCGGCATCAGTAATCGAGTAAAGTGTGTAACCCGCCGCGTTGAGGCGGATCCAGCGGGTGCTGCCAATGTAATCCTTACTCCCAAGGCCAACGCGCTTTCCATCTTTCCAAGCCATCGTCTCCGCAACCTTCGTCGTGATTTTCGACGGATGTTTAGGCGGCAACTTTTCTTCCCCCACATGATATTGCTTGAAAAAGACGCCGTGATTAAGGAGCACGATCACCTTCGCCTTCCGTTGAACCACAATTGAAAAATCCGGATGCGAAATGAGCAGATGCTCCCCGATGTGCAGCATCGTGCCGCTCAAATTATTCATCCGCATGATGAGCTCGGGAGTCGTTTTCAGCTTCCTCGCGATCTTCGCGAGGACGTCCCCAGACTGCACAACATAATCAGTCTTCTCGGGCGAAGGATAGCGCGAGAGGAAGATGTCGATGTTCACTTCGCCGAGCAAGTCCTTGGCTTCTTCGACATGTAACCCGGCAGGATATTTTTGGATAAAGGCGATGAGTGCGTCACGAGTCTCGGTGAGTTTCCCTTCCTGCCGCAGTTTCGCCGCTGCCTGAAACTCGGGAAGACTGATGTCCGGCGTAGGTGCAACCGCAACTTCTCCACGTTGCTCCTTTTTCACTTCGATTTCTTCTTTGACGAAAAAATTGTAACCAAACCAGGCGGCACCACCGAAGATGATCAGGGCCAGCAGCAAAGCAAAAAGCCACTTCATGGACGATAGAGCGCGATTGTGGGTCCGAGCGGAGTCCAAGCGTTATTCAGGGCGAGCCAAAGACGATGCGAACGGGAAGCTCTCATGGTTTGAGGCAATCGAAGGAATCGAAAGTCAATCACAAGAAGAATCGTGCGCGAGGAATCAATCGCGCCGGTCGAGCAGAGGGGGTTATTCTACGAACTCTCTTTGCCCGACTCGAGTCCAGGAAAGAAACGATGCCAGAGGCGCCCCAGCGTACGCTCTTCTTCGTTGCTCCAGGTAAAGTGGCAATCCAGACAATAAAATTCCTTCGGAATAATTTTCAGCGCGCAAAGAACGCCGACGAGCGCGGGGGTGATGAATTTCCGGGTCATCTGCGGATACTCGATATTCGAGGAGCCGCATTGCGGGCAGCGAATCAGGGCAGCGGAAATGTCTGGATCAGTCGCTTCCCAATCAACCATCAGGCTCTGTGCCCTCTCGAAATCGTTATCCTCCACCATCACCTTGGCATTCGCTTGCGGCCGTGACATGAAGCCGACCTGCTGCAAAGGAGCTTCATTGTGAACGTCGGCCTTCAGTCCAGCATCGTGGAAACGACGTTTAAGCTGCCTCGCTTTTGCCGACTCGTTAAACGTCGCGATCGTCACCATATATTTCTTTGTCAGCGCGTCTTCTGATCAAACATCAACTAATGGCCGAACGCAAGATTTGGCGGAGGAAACCATTTGTAGAGCACAAGATAAACCAGCACACCTGTGACTGAGACATAAAGCCAGATTGGCATTGTCCAGCGGGCGATTCGCCTATGGCGATCCCAACGGCGGCGAAACACTGGAATAAGAGTCAAAATCACCAAGGGCAAGGTCACGAATGCGAGTAGGATGTGCGAAATCAACATCGCGAAATAAATTGGACGTACGATTCCCTGCGCTGTGAACGCTGTCGATTTTTCACCCACATGCGCATGGTAAGCGATGTAACCGGCCAGAAAAAAGGTAGACGAAATCACCGCAGTGATCATGCAGGCCATGTGGCGGCGCCACGCGCCGTGCCGGATCAAATACCAACCCATCGAGATGAAGACGGTGCTGACCAGATTGAGCGACGCGTTGACCGCCGGCAGATCGGAAACATTCATGATTTGTTTGTCATCTTGAGCGAAGTCGAAACATCTTTCACTATACTGAATGCCGCGCATTCTTGAACCGCCGAAAACCGTTGCAGTGACGCGGGATCGACAACCCACTTTGCTGCACCATATCGCGGTAAATGTGGCGCGTCTGGTGATGTTCGTTGCAATCGCAGTCTCTTTTGGTGGCGGTTGGTACCTGGCGAAACGGGGCTTCGGCCGGCAATGGCGTTACCGCGTAGTCGAAGAATTGCACAAACGCGGTGTCGAAGCTTCAATCGGGCGGTTGACGTTGGATCCATTCCGCGGTCTGGTCGCGAAGAATGTGCGAATCTTCGATTATAAAAACCGCGAGAAGACGCTTGCCCGTATCAGCGAAGTCTCATTGGATATTAATTATGCGGCTCTCATCCATCATGAGCCATTTCTAAACGCACTCGACGTTCGCAACGCGCAAATCGCGCTGCCTCTCAAAGACGCCGAGGGAATAGTCAATGGTGTCCAGCTCAATGATTTGCGCGCCCACGTCTATTTTCCGCCGGAGCAAATTTACGTCAGCCAGGCGGAAGGAGTTTTTTGCGGAGTCCGGATTTCCGCGACTGGCCAGCTAATCAAGCGGGCGAATTACCAGCCATCACCGCCGATTTCAGAGGAAGAATGGCGTAAGCGACTAGCGATTTTGGGACACATCGTAAAGGAGCTGCAGAAGTTCAGCTTCCCGGCCGCGCCTCCTTCATTGCAGGTAAAATTTAGCGGAGACGTCGCAGAAATCGAGAATGCGCGCTTCGAGGCGACGCTGAGCGGAGATCGGTTGGAACGAGGCAATTACGAAATGAGAGGTTTGTCTGCCGCCGCCGAATGGAGCAACCAACATTTGAATATCACGCACTGCGAATGGAATGATGGCAGGGGCAGTCTTGCCGGACGCGCCGATTGGAGCCGGCAAGGCAACCGCGCTAATTTTCAAGTGCGCAGCAGCCTGGATCTGAAAAGTTTCCTCGATGCATTCGATCTTGGCGGCCCGCTCGCAGACATAACGTTCTACTCGCCACCTCTGGTCGAGATCTCTGGTTCAGCAAATTTGGGGCCGGATCCGCTTCGACCAGAGATCATCGGCCATCTCAACGTTGCAAGTTTCGCTTACAAGATGGTGCCGTTCTCCGATTTGGCCGCCGATTTTTCCTGGGATGGTGAGCGCGCGTTGCTCCGCGATGTGCGCCTTGGACATCAAACCGGCCAGCTCAGGGCCGATCTCTTCGACGGTCCAAGCGATTTTCGTTTGAATATAGATAGTACAATGAGTCCCGGCGCGATGCGAGCGTTTGTTCCTCCCGATTTGGCCGAATTTCTCGGGGAATGGGAATGGCAGCGCTCGCCCACGATCCATCTCGCAATTCGGAGCCAGGACCACGACCCGGAGAATTGGCGAGGCGATGGAACCATTACGTTGGACCGGACGCGATTTCGGGGCGCCAGCATGAACGGGGGAAGCGCGAAGATCCATTTCGCCGACGGCGCCATCTCTTGCCAGGATTTTCATGTAGCCCGCGATGAAGGGACCGGAGCCGGCAATTTCACCTATGATTTTAAAAAACACGAGGTGCGCCTCTCAAATATCAAAAGCTCTTTGCATCCAGCGGAGGCGATTTTTTGGATTGACCCGAAGATTTGGAAAACCGTTGCCCCTTACAAATTTCGCCATCCGCCGACCGTGACCGCCAATGGCATATACCAATTTCGCGGCGGCAAGAACACGCATCTCGAGATTACGGTCGACGGCACGAGCGGGGTGGACTACGATTTTCTGGGAAAAACTTTGCCTTTCGATCGCGTCTCCGCACGATTGTTGTTCACCAACGATCGATTGCAAATTATCGATCTTCGTGGCGCGCTTCTTTCCGGCACGGTGCGCGGAAATGCCGATATTTCGCTGACCTACAATGATCCGCGCTTCCGAGCAACGGTTTCCGTAGACGCTATCGATTTCCCGCATCTGACCGATTTGTACTACAACTACAAAACGGCGCACGGACAGTTGAGCGGCACGTATGATTTTACCGGCTCAGGGAGCGATCCACGCACAATGCGTGGCCGCGGAAAAGTGGACGTGACCAACGGCAACGTTTTCGCGATTCCCATTTTCGGGCCACTTTCAGGAATTCTAAACCTTATCGTTCCCGGCAGTGGGTACAGCATCGCGCACAAGGCGAGCGCGAGCTTCAAGATCGGTGAGGGAATCATTCATACCGACGATTTCGATGCCGCCAGCACGTTCTTCAGCATGCTCGGCCATGGCGATATCTATTTTCTGGACGACAAGCTCGATTTCAATTTGCGGCTGAACATGAAGGGACCGGGCGTGTTGCTCGCACCGGTGTATAAGCTTTTCGAGTACACCGGTGAAGGGAGCTTGAAGAAGCCCGATTGGCACCCGAAGAGATTTTAGATTTTCGAGTTACGATTGAAACGAACAGCGTCGCGCGAGCCCAATTTGCAAATCGAAAATCGGCAATCGAACATTCTTCTGGGCGCCCACATGTCGATCGGCGGTGGCGTGCACATGGCGATTGAGCGCGGGTGCTCTATCAATTGCACCGCGATCCAGATGTTTGTGAAGAATAACATGCAATGGTTCGCACGCCCACTCATGCGCGACGAGATCCGCGCTTTTCTTGAGCATCGACAGCGCGGGGATTTGTTGTCGATCTTCGCGCATGCAAATTATCTCATCAACCTGGCAGCGATCAATCCGCAGTTTCACGCCAATTCAATCCGCGCGTTGTCCGAGGAACTCACCCGCGGCGATCAACTCGAATTGCCATTTCTGGTCTTGCATCCGGGAGCTCATCTTGGTGCCGGCGAAGAAGCTGGATTGAAAAAAATCGTCGCTTCCATAGACGCGGTCTTCCGCAAAGTTCCAAAGGTAAAGATACGCATCGCACTTGAAACGACGGCCGGCCAAGGCTCATGCCTTGGAAACAAATTCGAACATCTCGCGTACATCATCAGCCGCGTGCACGAACCGGAGCGACTGTGCGTTTGTCTCGACACGGCGCATGTGTTCGAAGCCGGTTACGATATCGGCAGCCAGTCAGGGGTTCGAAAGATGTTCGCACAATTTGATCGAGCGATCGGTCTCGACCGTCTCGCCGCGATTCATGTCAACGATTCGAAAACCGCCCGTGACTCACGCGTGGATCGGCACGAACATATCGGAAAGGGCAAAATCGGGCTCGACGCTTTCCGCTTCGTCATGCGCCATCGGCGGTTCCGGAAAATTCCAAAGGTTCTGGAGACACCGAAAGGGAAAGACCTGGCTGAAGATGTGGCAAACCTGAAAACGCTGCGCGCGCTCGCCGCTAAAAATGACGAACGTGCTTCATCATTTAATTGATGAACCGGATCGTAAACGGATAGCGATAGAGCGTTCCTTCGCTTGCTTTGACCGACGCGATGATGACAAATACGGTGTTCAGCACCCAAAGAGCGATCAGAATCGGAATGCCGATGAGCACGATGCAGAGAATCGCGGCAATCGCGTCGTAAATCAGCATGGAGATCTGGAAATTGAGCGATTCTTTTCCGTGCGCGTCGATCTCGGCAGAGTCGCCACGTTTCACTAACCAGACGATGAGCGGGCCTAGAAGATGACCCAGGAAATGAAAAAACAATCCGGCCAAGGCGCTGGCGTGGCAAAGCACAGTCCACGTCCGAACGTTTGATGAAGTAGTTGATGTTTCCATTGGCTTAACCTTTCGCTCGAGTAGAACAAGTGTTCCGCTTGCTGCGATGAGTGCAAGAAAAAGTCCTCGCGCTACGTTTCTTTGACTCGCTCGATGTGCGCGCCGAGTTCGCTCAATTTTTCATCAAGCCGTTCGTAGCCGCGATCGATGTGATAGACGCGGCTCACTTCCGTAATTCCGTCGGCCTTCAATCCCGCTAGAACGAGCGCGGCAGACGCGCGCAGATCGCTCGCCATCACCGGCGCGCCAAAAAGACGATCGACGCCCTGGATCACCGCAGTCGCTCCCTCCAGCTGCATCTCCGCTCCCATGCGTTTTAGTTCGGCAACGTGCATGTAGCGCTGCGGAAAAATATTTTCCGTCACGACGCTGATGCCGTCGGTTGTGGAGAGCAATGCGCACATCTGCGCCTGCATATCACTTGGAAAACCAGGATACGGTTCGGTAGTTAGTTCGAGCGCCTTCGCCTCCCCATTGGGCGAGATCGAAATCGCGTGGTCGGCGATGCTGATTGGAAAACCGCAACTGGCCAGCGCGTTCGTGGTCGAGCGAACATGCTCCGGCTCGACCCGCTTAACGGTAATTCCTTTGCCGCAAATCGCCCCAGCCACCAGAAATGTTCCCGCTTCAATTCGGTCCGGAATAACATCGTGCTCCGTCCCGTGTAGCGCTGACACGCCTTCAATGATAATCCGCCGCGTTCCGGCACCTTCAATCCTCGCGCCCATTTTGTTCAAAAAATTCGCGAGATCGACAACTTCCGGTTCCTGTGCGGCTCCTTCGATTACCGTCACACCATCCGCGAGCACAGCGGCCATCATCACGTTATCCGTGCCGAGGACCGTCGGACCGAATTTGCCCCGCAGATTGATTATTGCACCGGTCAACTTCGGTGCAAAAACTTTGACGTTGCCGCCTTCTACACGCACCGCCGCCCCGAGCGCCTCAAAGCCTTTCAGATGTAGATCAATCGGTCGATCACCGATCACGCAGCCTCCGGGCAACGACACGGTCGCCTCTTTACAACGGCCCAACAACGGCCCAAGTACACAAATAGAAGCGCGCATTTTGCGAACCACGTTATAAGGCGCTACCGATCCGATGTTGTCAGCCGATACGGTCACCGTGCCGCTGGCGCGTTCCACTTGCGCACCCAGATGGATTAGAATTTGCAACATGTAATGCGTGTCGCTGAGATCGGGTACGCCATGAACGACGCACGGCTCCCGAGTGAGCAACGTCGCGGCCAGAATCGGCAGTGAGGAATTTTTCGAACCGCTCACCTTGATAGAACCCGCGAGCGGACGGCCACCGTGAATGAGGATCTTATCCATACCTGGCAAAAAGGAATCGTCGTCTACCTGAATAATCGTTTTTCGAACAAATGTCGCGGTAATTTTTTTCCGCCAATGTCGAAAAAAGCGCTTCGGTCTGGCCTAGCCCGACTTCTAACGCCAGCGTTCCGCCCGGGCGCAGGCGCGCTGGCGCCTGCTCAATCAATTCCCGCAACAACTCGTCGCCGTGCTCGCCGGAAAAGAGCGCGCCCTCCGGGTCGTGCAAGACTTCGCGGGATAGAATATTTCGATCTCGCGCTGCGATGTAGGGAAGGTTCGCGACAATGAGATCGAATGTCCCTTCAATATCCCGGAGGAGGTTGCTTTTCTTAAAACGAACGCGCTGATTCAAGCCAAGCCGTTCCGCATTTTCGCGCGCGAGCGCCAGGGCATCCTCGGAAATATCGACTGCGAAAATCTCTGCCTCGGGAAATTCCTTTGCCAGGGTGAGGACGATCACTCCACTGCCGGTGCCAACATCGAGCACGCGAAAATTGGAGTGTAAAAACTGGAATTTGGAAATCAGCACCTCGACAAGCTGCTCCGTTTCAGGTCGTGGAACGAGTGCTCGTTTGTCGCAGAGAAATGTGCGGCCACAAAATTCCACTGTGCCGAGCAAATGCTGGAGTGGTTCGCCCCGGCCACGGCGCCGGACACGTTCGCGCAGAAGCGCCAACTCCGCTTCGCCTAGATCGCGCTCGAATTCGAGGTAAAGCTCGATGCGTTTGCACCCCAGAACCTGCGCGAGCAAGTGTTCTGCATTCAAGCGGGGACTGTCGATTTTCCGCTTCTTAAAATACGCCGTGGTCGACTCCAGCACTTCAAGCACCGTCATTTTTGAATTGTGGGGAACGCGCGCTGGCGCGCTCCAAATCAAGACGCTGAGAGCGCGGCGCTTTCCACAACATCTCCAAGTCGCTCTTTCACATCGGCCGCTTGCAGTGTTCGAATCAATTCGCCGAGATCGCCATTCATTACGCGATCCAGGTTATAAAGCGTCAAACCAATACGATGATCGGTCACACGGTTCTGCGGAAAATTGTAGGTGCGGATTTTTTCTTCGCGCCCGCCGGTGCCAATCTGGCCCCGACGCTGCGCACTGTATTTCTCAGCTTCCTCGCGCTGTTTTCGCTCGAGCAAGCGCGCCCGCAGAATGCTCAGCGCTCGCTCCTTGTTTTTGATTTGGCTTCTCCCATCTTGACAACGCACGATCGTTCCCGTGGGAATGTGCAGAACTTGGACCGCTGAGTCGGTCGTGTTCACGCCCTGCCCGCCTGGGCCGCCAGCGCGCGAAACTTCGATGCGCAAATCGTCGGGCTTCAATTCAAGATCGATATCTTCCGCCTCCGGCAGCACTGCCACCGTCGCGGTCGATGTGTGGATGCGTCCCTGTGCTTCAGTGGCTGGCACACGTTGCACGCGATGAACACCGCTTTCGTAACGAAGCTTTCGAAAAACTGATTCGCCGGAAACACGGAAGATCACTTCTTTTAGCCCGCCAAGCTCCGACGAACTCGATTCGAGGTCCTCGGTTTTTAATCCGGCGGATTCAGCATAGCGATTGTACATCCGGTAAAGATCGGCGGCGAAAATCGCCGCTTCATTTCCACCGGTGCCGGCGCGAATTTCGACGATCGCATCTCGATTCTCATTCTCGTCTGGTGGAACCAGACCGACTTGAATCTCGCGCTCAAGATCGACAACGCGTTTTTCCAAATCGGGAATTTCGTCATCAGCCATTGCTGCAATCTCGACGTCTCGCGAAGTGGCCAATTCACGGTTCTCGTCCAACTGGCGTCGCGCCGCTTCAAGCTCGTTCCAGCGTTCGAGGAGTTGCTTGATGTTCGCATGTTCGCGCATGATCTCGCCAGCGCGCTTGCGATTATCAAAGAGATGCGGATCGGCGATGTCGCGTTCGAGTTCTACGAAACGTTCGCGTTTGCGTTCGATGAGCAGATTAATATCCATAAAAATGCAGGGGCATCTGTGTCAGCCGCAGATAGAAGCAGGCGTTTGCCGCGGCGAACGCCTTTACAGCGATCTAAGCTTTCATTTCGGCTCGCGCCGTTTTGGTGCTGCCGTAACGGCGGGTGAACTTTTCCACGCGTCCGGCGGTATCGACGAACTTTTGTTCACCCGTGAAAAATGGATGGCAAGCGGCACAAATACCGATCTTAATATCACGGCGCGTCGAGCGCGTGTGATATACCACCCCGCACGCGCAGACGATGTCGGTCTCGTAATACTCTGGATGAATGCCTGCTTTCATTTTCGGAAACGAGCGCGAAATGTAATCGTGCGGAACTGCTCGCGCAAGAGATGAAATCGATCGACGGATTGCTTGCTGCCTGGGAACAAACTGTCGCCCGCGCGAAAGATTCGCCAGCGATCTTTAACACGCGCGGGGAAGTCGTGCGAAGATTTCCCGATATCGAAGCATGTGCGCGCGATTTCGAAACGAAAATCGAGGGCTTCGCCGAGGGTAGTGTGGTCGCGATCCAAATTGGCAATCATGAAGATTGGCCGTCGATCTTGATCGCCTGCTTGCGCAAGCGGCTGGTTGTCCTTCCGTTGGAGCAATCGATCAGCCACCAACAGCGCAGCGAGGTATTGTCAATTTGCCGCGCATCTGCACTCGTGAATTGCGATGAGATCGCTCCGCACATCCACAAGATCGACAATAATACTTCACCAAAATGGGACGGAGAAGCACCAGCGCTTTTGAAATTAACTTCCGGCACAACGGCCGCGCCGCGGGCCGAGCAACCAACTGCTGGCGGATTGCAATCAGATTTGCGAGACAATGGGAATCAGCGATGTCGATCTTAATTTCGGCGTGATTCCGATTTCCCATTCCTACGGATTCAGCAATTTGCTCACGCCGCTGATCGCCCGCGGCGTGCCGATGGTGTTGAGCCGCGAACGGATGCCACGTGCTGTGCTCATGGATCTTGCCCGTACTAACACGACCGTTTTCCCAGGAATGCCCGTTTTCTATCAGGCCTTCTGCGAAATGGAAAATGCCCCGGCCCTGCCCAAACTCCGGCTTTGCATTTCAGCGGGTGCGCCGCTCGGGCTCGCCGTCGCACGGCAGTTTCAAGCCAAATTTAACAGGCCGATCCACTCGTTTTACGGCGCGTCGGAATGCGGCGGGATTTGCTACGACCGAGAGGTCTTCCCCCTGATCAAAGGCTTCGTCGGTCAACCAATGACGGGTGTCGATCTTGAGATTATCGATCCAACGGCATCGGCGAGTCGGATTCGCGTGCGCAGCGCCGCGGTGGGCGACGGCTATTTTCCGAAATCTGATGAAGAAAAACTTGGCCGCGGATTTTTTGTCCCTGACGATCTGTTAACGAAAAC
>QHOQ01000243.1 GCA_003219355.1 Verrucomicrobiota bacterium | reverse complement strand
CCCATCGCTCGCTCGAAATCCTCTCGCTTCATGTGATCGAGCGGGCCGACTTCGATGACGCCAGCGTTGTTGATCAAGATGTCGATCTTGCCGAAGCGGTCGATCGTTTGACGGACCGCCAATTGAATTTGCTCCGGATCGAGGAGGTCACACTGAATGGTAAACACCCGGCCGCCGCGGTTCGTCAGATCAGTCTTTGCCCGGATTAATTCATCATTATCCCTCGCCAGCAGCGCCACCTTGCCGCCTGCTGCACAAATTTGCCGCGCCAACACCAGACCCAGTCCACGCGATCCGCCGGTGATAAGCGCGATTTTGTTGGTTAGGGAAAAACGCAGCGTCCGGATTATTCGAAGAGCCAGCCAGGCAGCGAAAACGAAGGCGACTGCAAGGAGAAAGAAGCGACCGTCCATGTTCGAGATCACAATTCAGCAGAGGACGCGCTTCGCGGCAAGCCTGCCCGCTCTCAAACTAGCCGTGTTTGCGATTGAAGCGCGCGACTTCGCGGGCTGTCTCGCGATCAATCGCCCGCTTTTTCAGATCAGCGCGTTTGTCGCGCGCCACTTTCCCGTGCGCCACCCCAAGCTCGGCTTTGAGTTTTCCGCTCTTCCAATAAAGTTTCAGAACCACGAGGGCGCGCCCCGCAACTTGGGTTTCGCCATAAAGCTGGTCGATCTCCTGTCGATGTAACAATAATTTGCGAACCCGTTTCGCGGCTGGAATTTCGTGGCTCGCTTTTTCGTACGGCTGGATGTCGGCGTTGTACAAAAAGGCTTCGCCATTCTCGATCCGGGCAAAAGCATCGCTGATATTGGCCTTGCCGGCGCGGATCGATTTGACCTCGCTGCCTTTCAGCTCAATGCCGGCCTCGTAGCGTTCGAGAACGTGAAAATCACGCAACGCCTTGCGATTGATGATCGACTCAGCCGACATGTTGAACACAGGCGGGATGCCTGTGCCACGGACTAAGCGCCGTCCGATGAACCCTCGATGGATTCGTAAGTGAGCTTTCCCGCGATAATTTCCTGAAGCGCGATATCGGTGAGCGAAGCGCGCGGACTAACCTCCACCATTGGTCGATGCCCCAAGCCGAGCTGGCGCACGCGCTTGGAGACAACATTGATCAGAAGTTGCTGATTCGGGATCACTTGAGCTGCTTCCTGGAGAAGTTGAGTCGTCATATGGCGCAATAAACGGACGGGGCGGAATGTTTCCGTCGGGAATTGAAGAATGACCGGCGCACTGCCTCCGAGAGCGGATGGAAGGAGTTGCGGCGCGAACATCGTAAAAAGGAGTGCTGATCTTCCAAGTGAAGCGGTCGCTTGTCAACGGATTTATTGGAAACACTCCGCAATCATCCCGAATTTCTCAGGAATCGCGCCTCCGATACGCGATCATTTCCGCTGCCACTGTCCGACCCAAGTACCCCATCCGTAATATCCGAAGGGAAGCAGTTGTCCAGCGGCTGCGAGCTCGTCAACCTGCGCCCGAAGCGGTGCTGCCTTCGCTCCAGGTCCGAAGTAATCATCAATCACAACCCAACAATTGTCGGACAGCAAATCGCCGTAGCAGTCCAGGTCTCGGTGCACGTTGCTGTCCGCATCAAAAATAAAGAGGCCCACTTCGCCACCACCCAGGATTTGCCGGACGGCTGACGTCGTCGCTGCATCGAAAGAGGAACCATTGATCAGAGTGACATCCTTGAGCACTCCGAATCGGGCGAGGTTCTTCTTTAAATCTTTGAAAATATTCTTGCTCGGTATTCGTGCTTCAATCGACCTCCGATTTCGATACTGATGATTTTCTTTGCACTGCCGGACTCACGCGCTCCGATAGCGGCGGCAATCGTAGAGCCGCCGATGTAGGGGCCGATCTCGAGAATATTTCCCGTGCCGAATTTGGCGAAGTGATAGATGAGGAGCAACACGTCGAGATGCAACATCGACGCAGCGCGACCGACTTTCTCCAAACGATCGCGTATCTTTTCATGTCGATACTCCATCAATCTGTACATCAGCTCAAGGATCTGGCTGGTTTGAGCAGAGTTAGCACGAGTAGAATCGGGCTGAGAGAGCACGGGCCGAGTTTACTGGTGCGACATGAGGGCGCAAGCTGCTCATCCCATTCAAAGTTCGAAGTGCTTGCCAGACGCCGCGAAATACGCGAAGTAGGGACGCGCGTCACGATTGGCGCGCGACATATTGCGATCAGTTCGGGCTGTGGCTCAGCTTGGTAGAGCGCCTGGTTCGGGACCAGGAGGCCGTGGGTTCAAATCCCACCAGCCCGATAATCTTTGTGCGAAACGCCGACGCGCTTAGGCTCCTGCCACATCCTTCCTAATGTGAACGAAGCCGTTTTCACGACCATCGCGGTCACGGGATTTACCGTGGCGTTCTTTCACGCGGCGATTCCAACGCATTGGTTGCCGTTCGTCCTGACAGCGCGGGCGCAACGATGGAATCATGCGAAGGCGCTCGCGATCACCGCGCTCGCCGGGAGCGGACATGTTTTTTTTACGGCCGTGCTCGGTTTGCTTCTAACCTTGTTCGGGTTCGCGTTGCACGAAAAGATTGGAAACTGGTTTCCTCGAATTGCCGGTGGCGCGCTCCTGCTTTTCGGTTTGTTTTATTTGTATCGGCAATTGATCGGCAAAGTTCACGGACACAGTCGCGTCATCGGCGAGAACCCGCAGGTTCACGCGGCGCATCATCCTCCAGAAGATGATCATGACAATGCGTCACATCCGGCATCAATGCCCATCGCGACCCCACGACCGGTTTCCGATCGAATTGCAATCACGAGTTTGCTCGCCCTTCTGACTTTCTCGCCATGCGAAAGTTTTGTCCCCTTTTATGTGTATGGGATTCGTTATGGCTGGATGGGCTTCGCCTTGTTGACCGCAATTCTTTCCATCGCAACCGTCGCCGGCATGATCGTGTTTACCTGGCTTACTCTCGCCGGAATGCGCCGGATTAATCTTGGCCTCCTCGAAAAATACGAACTCGGTTTGATGGGTGCGTTGCTCTGCGCAGTCGGCGTCTTGATCATTTTGTTCGAAAAGTAACAATTATCATCGGGATGAGAGATGACGTTCCAATAAAAGGCAATCAATGAACGAAGAAGCGAATTTGAAGTCAGACACAACCCTCACGCCCGCTCAAGAAACTCTCCAGCAACTGTGGGAGGAGCATGTCCGACACGAGTTCGCAACCCACAACACCGAGGAGACCCTCGCCACCATGGTCGACGACGCCTACGTAAATCATATCCCAGTGCTAACCGGCGGTGTTGGCAAGGATGAGCTGCGGGAGTTCTACTCGAAACATTTCATTCCTCAGATGCCTCCCGATACGGAAATGACTGCCATCTCGCGAACTATCGGCAACGATCAGCTAGTAGATGAAATGGTATTCAAGTTCACCCATACCATTTGCATGGATTGGATGCTGCCGGGCATCGCTCCTACGGGAAAGCGGGTTGAAGTTCCATTGGTGGCGATCGTTCGATTCAGGGAAGGCAAGTTGGCTCACGAGCATATTTACTGGGACCAGGCGTCGGTGCTGGCCCAACTTGGGTTACTCGATGCCTCTAGCCTGCCCGTCGCCGGTATTGAAAGTGCGCGCAAGGCTCTTGATCCGAGCCTGCCGTCGAATGCACTGATGGGCCGTGCCCACCGAAGCAGGTGAGCCTTCGGCCAAGCTTGATGCGATTTTGAAGAAATGGCCTGGAATTAGACGGCTAAATTTCCCGTGGCTCACAAAGTTTGCTCATCAATGACCATTTACCAGTCGGCTAACATGGTGCGTAGGCCATAGACTCCCGCGTGTCGGTCGCAACCTTGGCCGACCAAACCAATGCCCGTTAATCGATGTCGATTAATAATTTCTGATGCTCCACGCTGTCCACACCGTTGGCAAACTGACGCTGCCTGCATACGTGGTGCCACTCATGATCCAGATACTGCGCTCGCCAGTAGCGCTGTTTTGCCAAAGAATGTCCGCCTGGCCGTCCCCGTTAAAGTCGCTCGAACCAGCGATGCTCCACGCTGTCGAAACCGTTGGCAAACTGACGCTGCCTGCATACGTGGTGCCACTCATGATCCAGATGCTGCGCTCGCCAGTAGCGCTGTTTTGCCAAAGAATGTCCGCCTGGCCGTCCCCGTTAAAATCTGATCGGTTAGGTCCACCGCCACCTCCTCCACCACCACCACCCACCATCGTGGCACCGAGGAATGTGAGCACCTGACCGATCGGATTCGCGATCGCAGTCG
>QHOQ01000122.1 GCA_003219355.1 Verrucomicrobiota bacterium | reverse complement strand
ATAACACTTGATGGCCGCCAACGACATTCTCCTTTGGGATCAGGTCATCCAGGCGGATCAATTTGTCCTTTTTGCGCTTTTGCCTTCGACTACCTGATTCTCCGGCGGGCGCATCTTCTTTGTTCTTCGGTGCACTCACTTTGGCCTCTTGTTATCAGCATCCATGCCAAGTCTCATGAAACATCCTTCGGATAAGAATGTTCCCTTCATTTGTCATTAAATGAGAGGTGGTTACGCAACATATCTTTTCCAAGAAAAGAAAGTTGGCATTACAGCCGGATAGAATATTCGGGTTCATTCTAAGGCCGCATCGGCTATTTTCTGCACCAATGATGCTTTACTTTTGTGCCACCTTTCGAAGGTGGCGTGCCAGCGTCGCGCGAGAAATATCGAGCAACTTCGCCGCGCGTCGCTGATTGCGACTTGCTTGCTCATAAACAAACCGGACGTGCCTTTTTACCGCACTCGCCAGCGAAAGATCGATGCCAGCCTCATGCTGCTCGTTGTTACCTGAGGGTGTGACGGCGAGTTGTTCGTTCGCATGCCGATCTCGACCTGCCTCTAGGTCGGGAGGAAAACTGACATGCTCGGGAAGAATGACCGAGCCAGTGCAAAACAGCGTCATCGCGCGCACCGTGTGACTTAACTCACGAAGGTTTCCGCGCCACGCATGATGAAGCAATTTCTGCATGGCTTCGGGATGAATTGCGGTGATGTTTTTCCCCTCCTTTAGACCGGCCGCTTTCAATTCTGCCGCAATCAATACCGGCAGCTCCTCCAGCCGTTCCCGAAGCGGAGGGATGAGGAGGGTGAGACCGTTCAATCGCTGATAAAGATCCTCGCGAAATTTCCCCAGTCGCACTCGTTCGCGCAGCGAACAGTTTGACGCGCAGATGATTCTGGCATTAGAGGTGAGCATTCGTTCGGAGCCGAGGCGTTCAAATTCGCCGTACTCGAGCACGCGCAAGATTTTTACCTGGGCAAGCGGACTCATTTCCGAGATCTCGTCCAGAAAAAGCGTGCCGCCATCGGCCAATTCGAATTTGCCTTTGACGCTTTGTTGCGCGCCGGTAAAAGCGCCGCGCTCATGACCGAACAGCTGGCTTTCGAGCAGCGTGTCGCTGATTGCCGACGCGTTGAAAGCAATGAACGATCGCCCTGCTCGCGCCGAAGAGTTGTGGATGGCGTGAGCGAGCAACGTTTTTCCAGTGCCGGTCTCGCCGAGAAGCACAACCGGTACTTCCGATTTCGCGGCCAGTGCTGCCAACTGCAAACAACGCGCCATCGCGTCATTGCTTGTCGTCAGATCTTCGATTCTCAGCGTGGAGAATGGCTTTTGCACGGCAAATTATTGTTTCATGCTCTCACGCAATTGCCGAATCGGCTCGAACGCATATTCAATTAGCGTCCGTCCGCCGACGATGATGTGCGCGTCTCCCTTCATCCCGACGCGCAAAGGCAAACTCTGTCCTGGCCGTGGAGAGATCACATCGCGATCAAGCGAACCTAGCGCAACGAAATGCGAGCCATCGCCCGAACCAACTGCAGACGGGCTGATCCAGTCGAGTTTTCCGGTCACCGCGCCGTAACGTTGATATGGAAAAGCCTCGAAAAAATACCGCACGCGCAGCGCGATGGCGAGTTTCGGAAGGCCAGCTTCGTTTAAGGTCATCCGGGCTCGTGGTTTCGCATCCTTCCGTGCGAGCTGGCAAAGCACTTGTCCCTGTTGCACGAAACTGCCTACGGTGCGTTGATCCATTGAAGTAATCACGCCTTCGTAGGGACTCCGAACTGTCAGCAAGTTCTGCTGGGTGTTTTCCAGGTCTATTTTGAGAGCGCCGATCCGCATTTTTAATTTCTCGATTTCCGATTGTTGCTCGCCCCGTTGACGCGCATGCTCTGTCTCCACTCGCTGACGGTCGAGATTCACCTGCTGCAAAGTCCTCTGAGACACACTCAAATCTTTTTCGGAGCCGGCTAAATCGAGTTTCAACTTTACAAGGTCGATTTCCGATTCACCGCCCTGCTTGGCCAATTTCTCCATGCGCGTGACCAGGTCGCGGCTCGTAGCCGCATGATTTTCGCGGAATTTTACTTCGCTTTTTGCCTGCTCGATTTCGGCCTTCTTTATCTCGAGTTGCGAGACATAAGCAGTTTCATATTGAATAAGGCTTTCTTCCTTGTTGCGTAAGTCTTCGGTGAGCGTCTGGAATTGCGTACCCCAGCCACGGATCTCATCAGAGCGCAAAATAAACAGGTCCTCGCCGGCTTTCACAGGTTGACCCTCCTCGACCGCGACCCGACTAATTATGGCCTGCCGGGGTGATTGGATTGGATCGGCGCCCGTGGCGGGAATTAGGATGAACGGGCAATGTACAGTTTCCGGGAGTCGCACCACAATGGCGATGAGCAGCGCAAACAGAAACGCTCCCATCAACAGCCACGCCGTCCACCGGATGATCCAAGACGGCGGTTCCTGCGGCGACATTTCGGATTCCGCATCGATGGAGCCGCGTTGCGTTAATTGTGAGCTCATCGGCAGAATCGATTCAGATTCCGAGTTGCTGGCTCGAAAGGTAATAATACAGCCCGCGCTGCGCCATCAACTCATCATGCGAGCCAACCTCAGCGACACTCCCCTGCTCGAGCACGACGATCGAATGGGCTTCCCGAATCGTGCTGAGTCGATGGGCGATCACGATGGTTGTGCGGCCAGCCATTAGCCGCCCGAGATTATCCTGGATCGCGCGTTCCGATTCCGTATCGAGCGCGCTCGTTGCCTCGTCGAAAATCAAGACTGGAGGATTGTTGTAGATGGCCCGCGCGATGGCGATGCGTTGCTTTTGGCCACCCGATAGAGAAAGACCCGATTCGCCAATCTTGGTCTCATAACCAAGCGGCAAGCGCATGATGAAATCGTGCGCGGCGGCGGCTTGCGCGGCAGCAAACACGCGATCGAGATCGGGCTCTGGATCGCCGAAGGAAATATTGCGCGCGATTGTTTCATTGAACATGTGATTTTCCTGAAGAACCGTTCCGATATTCCGGCGCACATCGCGATAATTGAGCGTCCTGAGATCGACATTGTCGAAAAAGATCGTTCCTTCCGTCGGTTCGAGGAGGCCGGCAATTAATTTGATGAGCGTGGTTTTGCCGCAGCCGCTACGGCCCACGAAAGCGACCATCCGGCCAGGTGCGAGATCGAGCGTAATGTTTTTCAGAATATCGGGTGCCTCGGGTCCGCCGTATTTGAAACTAACTCCGCGCAGCTCGATGCGCCCTTCCAAACTATGCACCGGGACCAGGTGAGAGCGGTCATTGCCTTGCTCCGGCTCCTGTTCGAAAATGTCGTTCAGCCGATTCAAAAGGACGGAGGCATGTTGCATGGTGTCCCAAACCCCAAGCGCGCGCACAATTCCTGCGTAGGCCATGGCCGTGAGCGAGCTAAACGCAACAAATCCACCGACGCTCAAATGTCCGCTAATGACCTGGGTCGCGCCCACCCACAGAAAGATCGCAGTAGAGAGAAGACCTATGCTTTGCAGCAGACTGTCGTACGACATTACGATAAAGTTTGCCTTGAACAATTTTTGCGAGACGGAGAGAAACTCGTTCAGAATCGCGTCACGAAATGCGCTCTCGGCGGCGGCGGCCTTCACTGCTTCGATGCCTTTGATTGCGTCGATTTGGTGCGAACTGTATTTGCCCTGGCTTTCTTCTACTCCCTGAAACAAGGGGCGAAGTACTTTTACCGAAAAAATCATTAATCCTACATAAAGAGGCGTCGTTGCCAGAAACGCGAGGGTGAGCAGGGGACTGTACATCCCCATCAAAATGACTGCGCCCACGAGAAACACTACCGCCAGCAAAGCGCCGACTCCTTGTTGGACGGCAAATTGCCGCACTTCTGTCGCCCCAGCTAGCCGGCGTTGAATGTCGCCCGTCCGACGACTGGTGAAATAAGTCATCGGCAGCGCGAGAAGCTTTCGGCTCAAGAAATCAAGCACCGCCGTGTCGAGCCGCATGGCGGCAAAGGCTAGCAAATATTCCTGCGCGAGGGTGGAGAGTTGCACGAAGACGAGCGCGGCGAGCATGCCGAACAGAATCGTCTTCAGCAGACCGATGTCATTTTCGACAATAACTTTGTCCACGACCATCTGCGTGAACACCGGAAAGAGCAGTTGAAGGAAACTGACGGCGACGGCCAGCCCCAGTGCTTGCAGCAAGATGCCCTTAAAGCGTGCAAGGAATGGAAGAATCCACGCCAATGTTGGCTTGCTTTCCGGGGCTTGTTCGAACGTTATCGTGTAATCGAACAGGGCAGCATAGCCTGTCCATTTCCCTTCAAATTCGCGGCGCGGAATTTTTCGCAGCCCCAGCCCCGGATCGGCCACACGCACAAACTGCTCATTGACATCGTAGAGAACGATCCAGTGATTGCCTTCCCAATGCACTATGGCTGGCAACGGCATCAGCGGGAGATTACGCAGCGAAACTTTCAATGCCCGCGCCGCCAGCCCAAGCTCGGTTGCGGCCCGAGAAATCGCCTTCAGGCTGGTGCCGTCCGTTGCGGTGTGGCACAGCTGCCGAATGCGCGCCAAGCTTACCTTCCGGCCGAAGTGCCGGCAGATCATCCCGAGACTTGCCGCACCACAATCCATTTCGTCGACTTGCATGATGTGATCGATTTTACGGATGCGCTTGCCGCGTTTACGGAACAAACCCTGCTCGTCTGCGAACGGATCTTCTTTTTCTTCGACTTCGGCGCCCGGCTGTTTACCGTCCAGTTCTACTTTGTCCTGCACCTTTGTCTCCGCAGGAAGCAGTTCCGTCGTGAAATCAAGCGGAATACGCGCTTCTGTTTTTGCCTGATATAATGCGAGTCGCTCGCTAAGAAGCTTGTCGAACTCGGGGAAGCGACGGCGCAAGTCCCGAACCGATTTCGGGTCAAGGGCGTGCAACTGGCAATCTGTAAATGCTTCCACCGATGCCGCGCGCGGCGAGCCGTTCAAGATTGACAGTTCGCCAAAAAAATCGCCTTCTCGATAAAACGCGAGATTCTGGTCGCGGCCATTGACTCCGGTAAAGGCTCGTGCCCGCCCCTTCTCAATGACGTAGAGCGGTCCGGCGTCGTCACCTTCGCGAATAATAAGCCTGCCTTTGGCGAATTCGGCGGGTTTTAATTTGTCGATCATGTTGCGCAAGACAGGAGCGGGGAGCCGGCCGAAGTTGCTGAATTGATAAAGGAAGCTTTGCAGCGCCCGGTTGCGGCCGGTTGTCTCGACATAATGTTTTAGCTCGGGCACTCGGCGGACGAGCTCGAGGAAATCGGTGCGATCGATCCGCAGAACATCTACTGCTGTGCTACAACGTACTGTCGCACTCCGCATTCCACCTTCAGCCAAAGCGGCTTCTCCAAAAGAGTCGCCTGGTTTTAACACCCCCAAGGGAATTTCTTCGCCATCCGACTTGATTTTCAGCGCTCGTGCCCGACCGCTCGTTAAAACGTAAAATGAATCGGCGGGATCATCCTGTTTTACGATCACATCGCCGAAATCGTAGTGTTCTTCCTGCAAGAGCGGCGCAATCGCGCCGAAGTGCTCGTCGGAAACGAACCGAAACACCGATGTCCGCCTCAGAATTTCGCTGTCTTGGGTTTTCATTCTGTCGAAGTCAAGTCACCAAGACGTCGTTGGGTGTACTTGCTGGCGAGCTCGGAGAAATGCCGATCAAAAAGACGCTGCTCGATTCGCAATCCGACCGTCGAATCGTCCGCTTGCGGTTCGATTTTCTTGATGATTCGGCACAATTCGAATCCGTCGCCACGCGCGGCTGGTTCCAGCACGTCACCCTCCGACACGCTTAGGAATCTCTGCTGCAGATCGGCGGGAATATCTTCAAAAAGAAAATCGACACGCCGATACGGATACCGCCCTTCAATAGCCACTTCTTCCATCGACATGCCGTCTTCACGCACACAAAACAGCGCTTCCTGGGCAGCATCGCGCGATTCCAGCTCGATTAGTTCAGTTTCGAATCGCGTCAGGGGTAATCGCAGCGCCACCAATTCGCGTTGGCGCGCCTGGGGGACAAGCAGTGTGTCACAACGCCGACGAAATGCTGCCTCCATCGCCACCATTTCATTGAACCATTCCAAATCGCGTCTGAGTCGCTCCAGCCAATTCGGAAGCTGCGCGGGCTCGATTTTATTTCGATCAAAAAACTTTCGCTTCTGGGCCGCAGTCGCATCTAGATCGGAGTCTTTCTCGGCACAGCGAGCGGCTAGACGGAACATCAACGCGGTTGTCATGCGGTCCAATTCTCCGCATAGAATCAACTCTGCTAGGAATACCTGACGTAGCTCGGGCGTCGCGGAGATATATTCAATTTGCTCGGGAACAATGTTTTCGTTCAAAGCGTTGGCGCAGTATCGACGTGTAAAAAAGTCGGTGAAATCGTCGAGGGTAAGTTCGCGATTTGCCAGAAATGCTTCCGTCTCCTCTGCAGTGATAAGATCATGTTCGTAGCGAAAAGCTTCCGCCGCATCGGCAATCACGGAGTCATCGAGCTCCAGGTCGAGCTCGTCAGCACGTCTTTCGGCTTTCATGCAGCGCAGGAATTCCTTCCATTTTAGATCCAGTTCGCCCCTGAAAAGGGCTGCTTCGATCGCGTCACGCGGCGTATACTCCCGACTCCCGCACGTACACACAATCAGGTCATCGTGAGAAACTGACTCGATACCAGGCATCAAAGTATGCGTTTCAAGTGTGCGTTTCTATACTGTTTAGCGAAAAAAGTCTAGTGAATCCTGGCCTCGGTATTAGGCCACTTTAAAATTTCTCGTAATTATTTGCTTACGTTGTGCTTGCGCAAAACGGTTGACTAAATGCCGGCCTTCGACATTCAGTTTAGATCATGTTTGCTGCCTCGCTTGGCGCGCTCCTTACCCGTTCAATTGATTACGCTGGGATGTTCCCGCCTTGCAGCCTTGCGCTAGAACCAGCTCTACAAAATCAGACCCAGTATGTGCATGATCCTGATGCGTGGATGCTCAACACTTTCGTGCTGCCTGTCGAGAAATTCGATGCCGCGGCGGGAAGCGTTTCACTGTTCGATCGGAAACGTCCGCTGCTCATTTCCGCGCTGGGAGCGAAAACCGAAAACGCTGACGAGTTCATCGGCGCGTTGGAAGTCGCGACGGAGCAGATCAGATCGTTCTCTTCCGAACATGTCGATCGTGTTTCGGTTCGCCAACTGGAAATGCCTCTGCCCCAAGATGTCGATCTTGATTTACTCACGAAAATGGGATCGATCCTGAAAAGTCTGGAGCTACATACGTTTTGGGAGACACCGGTTAACGCAGCGGAAACGGCGATTGCATTGGTGGCCGAGCACAACTCAACGACCGGCGCGGCTCAGTTTGGTTACAAATTACGAACCGGAGGCGTCGCTGCCGATGCATTTCCGGCTTCGCAGCAAATAGCGCGTGCGCTGGTCGCTGCGGCCAAGCAGCGTGTCCCGATCAAGTTTACTGCGGGATTGCATCATCCGATCCGGCAATTTCGGGACGAAGTGAAAACGAAAATGCACGGGTTCCTTAATGTGCTCGGTGCGGCGGTACTCGCGGCCGAGTATCAATGGGATGAACAGCAAACATCGAAAATGCTGGAAGATGAAAATGCCGGCTCCTTTTCGTTCAACGGCGACTTCTTTGCCTGGCGAGAATGGAAAATCGCCACCGACCAAATCAAGACACGACGAAAATTGGTGACTTCATTTGGCAGCTGCAGCTTCGATGAACCGCGTGAAGACTTGCGCGCTCTGAATTTGCCGACGAGTTAACGTCTCGCTCGCCACGCGCTCCTACAGGATTTGAACTGGCGTCTGAGCCAGACACCCTACAGTTTGTTCAAAGAATGCCGGCGCTTGAATCTTTTATCGACGTTCGACGCGATTCGCATTTTCCCATCCAGAATCTGCCTTTCGGAATTTTTAAGCCAAAACAGGGTTCGCCGCGTGTGGGCGTCGCAATCGGTGAGTACGTTCTCGATCTTTCCTTTCTGGAAGAGCAGGGACATTTCCGTTTGCCAGAGTTTCAAGAACCTGTCCTGCCTGTCCGCCGTGCCGGGAGCACTAGCCGAATGGATCCAGAGGTTTTCGCGCAGGATTCTCTCAATGTGCTTCTCGCTCTCGGACGGCCAGCGTGGCGCAAAGCGCGTGAAGTAATTCAACATCTTCTCTCGTCCGAAACGGCAACGTTGCGCGATAATGCAAAACTTCGCGGCCGGGTTCTTCACCCGCAAAAAGATGTGGTGATGCAATTGCCGGCAAGCATCGGCAATTATACAGATTTCTATTCGTCGTATCATCATGCGCACAATGTGGGCACAATGTTGCGCGGTCCGGAAAATGCGCTCATGCCAAACTGGAAATGGTTGCCGGTCGCGTATCATGGTCGAGCCAGCTCGATTGTCATCAGTGGCACGGACGTGCGACGACCAAGCGGCCAGATCAAACCGCCAGACGAGTCGGCGCCGGTTTTCGGTCCGACCAAGAGCCTCGATTACGAACTGGAAAT
>QHOQ01000067.1:1379-23257 GCA_003219355.1 Verrucomicrobiota bacterium | reverse complement strand
TTTTCGGCGGTAAAGTGACGTCGAACTATTTCGATGTCCTCGGGGTGCGTCCGATTCGCGGCCGCAATTTTTTGCCGGAGGAAGAGGAGAGCGCGATGTCGCGATGGTGACGGAGAATTTCTGGCAGAAGCGCATGGGCGGCGATGCCAATGTGATTGGGCGCAGTATTACGCTCGACGGTGTGCCGCACACGATCGTGGGCGTGTTGCCGAACCTGCCGTTTTCCTGGACTGGGCCGAATGCCGAGATTTGGACGACGAAACCGTTCGTGATTCCCGGATTATCTTACGAAAGAACGATGCGCGGCAGCGGTTTCCTGCGCGTAGTTGGGCGATTGAAACCGAGAATGACGATCGAACAGGCGCGGGCCGCAATGCCGCCGCTCGAGCAAAGTTACCGCAAGCAATATCCGGGTAAGATCGACAGCTCATCGGTCATGACTCTCAAAACGCTGCCGGAGGATGTCGTCGGCAATCTCCGGCCCGCGTTTGGCACTTTGCTCGCCGCAGTGGCGTTAGTATTGCTGATTGCTTGCAGCAACGTTGCGAATCTCTTACTGGTGCGCTTCACTGGTCGGCGGCGAGAAATCGCGCTGCGCATGGCGCTGGGGGCGTCGCGCGCGAGCGTGTTGCGACTCTTTATTTTCGAAAGTTTGCTCGTAAGCGTTCTCGCTGGAGTAGTCGGTGCCGCCCTGGCGTGGGAGTTGGTTCCGCTCGTGCCGAAAATGGCGGCGAACTTTCTGCCGTTTGATCCCGCGACGACCATCAATCTTTCGCTTCCGGTGCTCGGGTTCACCATTGCGTTGTCGATCTTAACCGGCGTGGCCATGGGAATTTATCCGGCGCTGCAAAGTTCGCGCGCTGATTTGGTTGATGGATTGAAAGAAAGCGGTCGCGGAACAAGCGGCAGCGCACATCAGTACCGGTTCCGCAAGATTTTAGTCGGGGCGCAAGTCGCGCTCTCTGTCACGCTGCTGGCGGGCGCGGCGTTGCTCATTACTAGCTTCGTGAAATTGAGCCGGCAGAGCATTGGGTTTCACCCCGAAAATATGTGGACCGGCTTAGTGACATTACCGCAAGCGCCATATCCCGATTCCGCCACACGGCAGCGTTTCGTGGAAAGAACGCTGGCCGCGTTGAATGCAATTCCAAGTCTCCAAAGCGCGACGATCAGCGGCGACATCCCGTTGATCGCCGCCGCCGCCAGTAACATGCTTTACACCCGCCCGGACCGAGAAATTTTGCCGGTGGATAAGCGTGCCGCAGCCGCGGGCCACGATATCGCTCCGGGTTATTTCAAGACCTTCGGCATTCCCATCTTGGCTGGGCGCGATTTCGATCAGCACGATGTGGTCGATCATCAGAACGTGATGCTGATCAGTCAGACAGGAGCGCGCAAAGTTTTTGGCAACGAGAATCCGATCGGCAAGACACTTCTGGTGTCGAGCGCGAGCACGCCGGTCGAGATCGTCGGTGTGGTGGGCGATGTACGGACGCGGCGCATAGCGGATCCGGACGAAGTGGAAATCTACCGTCCGTGGGCGCAGGAGAATTTTCCCTTCGCTGTGATAGCGGTGCGGAGTAATTTAAGGGAGGACGCTGTGACCAAAGTGGTGCAGTCCGCGCTCAACACAGTGGATCCTGGGTTGGCAATTGCCATACCTCAATCGATGGACGCGATCCTCGCGCAGGCGCTCGGCCAGGCGCGACTGATGATGTGGCTGCTCGGCATTTTCGCCGGTGCGGCGTTGCTGCTGGCAACGATTGGAATTTACGGCGCGGTGGCTTACACAGTCGAGCAACGCACCGGCGAAATCGGTGTGCGTATGGCGCTTGGAGCCCAAACGATGGATGTTTTGCGGCTCGTTGTAAAGCAGGGGATGCGCCCAGTGATTTTCGGATTGGCAGTAGGATTGGCCGCGGCGCTGGCGCTTGGCCGCTTGATCGCATCGCAACTTTATCAAACGTCAGCGCACAATCCGCTTTTGCTGGCAGCGACGATGTCGATCCTCGCGATAGCCGCGCTGCTCGCCTGTCTCTTGCCCGCGCGACGGGCAGCATTGGTCGATCCAATTCAAGCTTTGCGTATTGAGTGATGAATGATCTTCGGTTCGCTCTGCGACAATTCCGCAAATCGCCCGGATTCACTTTGATTGCGGTGATCGCGCTGGCTTTATGCATCGGCGCGAACACGGCCATCTTTAGCGCGATCAACACACTCCTGCTGCGTCCGTTGCCCTTAGAGGATTTGGATCGATTGGTTTTCAGCATTGCGCTGCGTGAGGGTTTCGATCCATTCGGGTCGTCGTTGCTGGAATTCCAAGCGTACCGGCAACGAAATCATTCCTTCGAAAGTATGGGCGCGGCGATGCAGCGTTCCTTCAATTTGATCGGACGCGGCGAACCTGAGCGCATTCGCGGCGCGTTGATCATGGTAGATTATTTAACAACTCTCGGCGTGAAGCCGCTTTTCGGTCGAGGTCTTACGCTTGATGAAGATCAACCCGGCGGTCCAGCTGTCGCGCTGATTGGATACGGCTTTTGGCAAAAGCATTTCGGCGGCAACACGCGCGTTTTTGGTGAAAAGCTGAATCTCGAAGGTCGCAGCTACACCGTCATCGGAGTAATGCCTCCGGGTTTCGATCTTCCCGAGGCGGCCGAAATCTGGTTGCCGCTGCAAACAAAAATCGACAGTTTGCCATTCGCGGACCGCGCCATTCCTGGCTATGAGGTCGTGGCCAAGCTTCGTCCGAGCGTCAGCCTGAAACAGGCGGATGCGGAATCAAAATCCATAGCGCGCCAATTGGAGCAGGAATTTCCGCAAGTCCGTCGCGGCTGGAGCGTGAAGGTGATTTCGTTACGGCAAGAATTGCTCGGCGATCTGGCCGGCAACGTTCGCAAAGCGCTCTTCGCGCTTATGGCCGGTGTGGTATTTCTCCTGCTCATTTGTTGCGCAAACGTGGCGAATCTTCAGCTCGCGCGCGGCATTACGCGCGCACGCGAATTCGCATTGCGATGCGCGTTGGGCGCAAGCCGATGGCGATTGGTGCGGCAGCTTCTCACTGAAAGCATGTTGCTGGCGGTACTCGGCGGCGTGGGCGGTTTGCTGCTGGCGCATTGGATCGTGCCGGTGCTCGCTGCGATGAATCCGATCCGGGGTATTTCGCTCGCCAACTTCTTTCACAATTTCAGAATTGACGGACGCGTATTGAGTTTTGCCCTCCTCGTAACGCTCGCGACCGGCGTGATCTTCGGATTAATTCCGGCGTTGAAAAGCGCCGGCGAACGCGAAGTGATGCCGCGTCTTAAGGAGGGCGATCAAAGAATCGGCGCTGGCGCGCCCGGCCGCCGATGGCTCAATGTTCTCATCATCGCGGAGATTGCGGTCGCGATGACTCTTCTGGTTGCGGGCGGATTGATGTTGCAGAGCTTCAATCGGCTTCAACATGTCGATCTTGGGTTCAGGCCGGACCATCTCCTCACATTGAAGATGGTACTGCCGGTGTCGAAATATTCAGAACACCGACAGCGCGTGGCCTTCGTCGACCAGCTCCTTGAGCGCGCTAAGAATTTGCCTGGCGTTATCTCCGCGGGCACAACCACGAACATTCCGCTTGAGCGCGAAATTGCTTACGACTCGGTCTTCGAAGTGGAGGGTCGGCCGCGCCCGAATCCAAACGACGTTCCCATTACGTCGCATCGTCTCGTTAGTCCGGATTATTTAAAGACAGTTGGTGTGACCTTGATCAAAGGCAGGCTGATCGATGATCGTGATCGCGCCAACAGTTTGCCCGTGGTTGTGATCAGCGAAGAATTGGCGCGTCAAGCGTGGCCCGGAGAAGATCCGCTCGGCAAACGAATCAAGCGCGTCCGGGGCGATCAGGATTTTCCCTGGATGACGGTGATCGGCATCATCAAAGACGTAAAAGAAGATCTCTTCAATTACCGAATTAACCGTCCGGTTTGGTACGTGCCGTACGCGCAATCAGAAAATAATTTTCCATTGAATCTGGTGCTACAGACGAGCGGCAATCCGGCGAGCGCGACTGTAGCGGTACGCGACGTGATCCATGCGATCGATCCGGATCAGCCGATTTCGAACGTCATGACGATGAACGAAAATCTCGGCGGCGTTCTCGTGACCGAACGTTTTGGCGCGATCTTGATGAGCGTACTGGCCGCTTCAGGTCTTTTGCTCGCTGCGCTCGGGCTTTACGGCGTGATGGCCTATTCTGTCTCGCAGCGAACGGCCGAGATCGGTTTGCGCGTCGCGCTCGGAGCGCAGCGCCCCCACGTGCTCAAACTTATTCTCGGCCAGGGGCTGAAGCTCACATTGTTGGGCATTGCGATCGGCTTAACCGCCGTTTGGTGTCTTACGCGGTTGCTCGCGAATTTGCTATTCGGCGTTAGCGCGACCGACCCGGCAACTATTGTCTCGATTTCATTGCTCTTTACGGGCGTTGCGCTGCTCGCTTGTCTCCTTCCGGCGCGGCGCGCTCTGGCTGTCGATCCCATTCAAGCGTTGCGCACTGAATGACGCGCTTCTTTGCCATTTTTGCGCCTCGCGCCGAGTCCTCGAATCTCTTCTAACATGAAACGGCGTAGCCTTAAGAGCGTTTCAGACCAAGCTCAGGTCTTCCCAAGTCTCACCTGGGCGTCGTATGAGTGCAGTGCGGATTGCAAACAAATCAAAGGTGAAAGTAAGGAGATCGGATGATTGGAGATTCTGCACCTTCGTCATCGCGGAAAAGCAACGCTCTATTGCCAATCGCAGTTGGTGGCGTGATTGCCGGGGCTTTAGACCTCACCCAAGCTAGTATCCTATTTGGATGGCGGGTTCCGCTCACGATTGCCGCCGGCCTGCTGGGGCGCGGGGCTTTCCACGGAGGTATAGCCACCTATTTTCTGGGTGTCCTCCTGCACTTCTTTATCGCCTTCTCAGCAGCGGCTGTTTACTACGCGGCAAGTCGCAGGCTCGGTTTTTTGAAAGAGCACCCCCTGGTGTGCGGCTTGTTCTATGGCGCGGCAGTTGACCAGGTAATGACTCTTATTGTTTTGCCGCTCTCAGCGCTTCATGCCAGAGGCCCTTACCAGCTTCGCGACCTTATTCAGGGACTGCTTGTGCACATGGTCGTGGTCGGACTGCCGATCTCCTTCAGCGTTCGGCGGTTTGCGAAATAGTGTAGCCGCTTTCAAGATGAGGCCACTAATTTCAACGGATTTCGTAACAGCTTGCTTTGCGATCTCCTTTTGCATATCGGTGCGTTGCGCTTTCTCGTATAGGTCCCGCAAACTTCATATGCGTTCGCGTCCCATAATTTCCTTCATCTCTGCTGCGCTCATCGCCTCAGCGGGATTCGCTCAGGATAAAAATCAGCCCACTGTGGATGAGCTGGTTTCCAAGAATGTCGTGGCCAAGGGTGGCGCGGAAGCGTTGCATGCTCTCCAGTCGCTGCGCCTTAGCGGTAAAATGCTGGTACAGCAGGGCCAGATCCAATTAGCCTATCTCGAAACTAAGAAGCGGCCTGATGAAGTGCGCGCCGAATCTTCTCTCCAAGGGATGACACAGATTGAGGCGTACGACGGCAAAGAGGGTTGGAAAGTCTCTCCGTTCTTTGGACGCAAAGACCCCGAAAGAATGTCAGCTGACGATGTTAAAACGCTAATGGAGGACGCGGAGATCGATGGGCCGTTGGTCGATTGGAAGACGAAAGGAAGCAAAGTCGAGTATCTCGGAACCGAGGACGTCGAGGGGACGCTCGCACACAAGTTAAAAGTGATGCGGAAAAACGGAGATGTAAATTTTGTCTATCTCGACCCTGACCACTTTCTGGAGATTCGGGTTTTGACACAACGGGTGAGACACGGCGCATATGAGGAGGTGGAGACTGATCTGGGGGACTATGAGAAAGCGGCAGGCGTATTTGTTCCAACGTCGATCGACTCCGGACGCAAGGGAGCGCCGGACAAACAACGGATTATTATCGATAAGGTCGAAGCCAACGTGCCAGTTGATGACGCGATTTTTCATTTCCCTGCTCCGAAATAATTATCATGCGGTTGTTTCAATTCCGTCCTGTGAATCAAACCTTGCCGACGCTCCCGGCGGTCGGGCCCTACCACATTGCCAGCGCGATTTTGCTATTCTGTTTTGTCTCGAGCGCCGCGTATGCGCAGGAAGCGCCGTACAACTCATCGACAATTTCGGGGCTGGGCGCGCGCAATATCGGTTCTGCCAGGATGAGCGGGCGCATCTCGGCTATCGCGGGAATGCGCGAGCCCTCGGGCAAGATCGCGCTGTTTGTTGGTGCAGCCAGCGGAGGCGTCTGGAAGTCTGATGATGGCGGGACGCGATATCGCCCGGTGTTTGACGAGCAGCCGGCGCAATCGATCGGTGCCATCGCGCTCGATCCGAAGAATTCGAAAAACGTCTGGGTCGGAACAGGCGAATCGTGGACGCGCAACAGCGTTTCCATTGGCGACGGAATCTACAAGTCAACCGACGGCGGCGAAACCTGGACGCATGCTGGTCTGGAGAAATCCGAGCGTATTGCAAAAGTCGCGGTGAGTCCAAAAAGCAGCGACACGGTTTTTGCGGCGGTGCCTGGCGCGCTCTGGAGCGATTCGCCAGATCGCGGTCTCTACAAAACCACCGATGGCAGCAAGACGTGGAAACAGATTCTCATAGGACCAAATGTTTCGACCGGTTGCACCGATGTCGCAATCGATCCGACAAGCCCGGATGTGATGTTCGCTTCCATGTGGGATTTTCGGCGCAAAGGCTGGGAGTATCGCTCCGGCGGCGAAAGTCCCACTGCGCCTTCGGCCAGTGGATTATTTCGGTCGACGGACGGTGGCGACACATGGACGGAGATCACCCCTGAGGCCAACAAAGGTTTCCCGAAGAAACCATATGGCCGCATTGCAGTGGCGATCGCGCCTTCGAATGCAAAACGCGTTTACGCTTTTGTCGAATCACCCGAGAGCGCGCTCTTTGTTTCCGACGATGGTGGCATGACCTGGGACAAGCGGGATAAAAGCCAATGGATGGTGTGGCGTCCGTTCTACTTTGCGAATCTGATTGTTGATCCAAAAAATCCGGATCGTGTGTTTAAGCCCGATGGCTCGCTGATTGTTAGCGAGGATGCTGGTAAAAGCTTTGCGGTGGTGGGCGGTTTTCAGGGCACGCACGGCGACGCGCATGATGTGTGGATCGATCCAACCAATACCCAGGTTGTCTTCGTGGGAGACGACGGCGGGATGTGGTACTCGTATAACGGTGGTAGCAAATGGTGGAAGGGCGAAAACCTGCCGGTGTCGCAGTTCTATCACGTTAGTGTGGATGAGAACGATCCCTACCGTGTTTACGGCGGCTTGCAGGACAACAGCTCGTTTGTGGGCGAATCGCAGTATCCTGGCGGCATTACCAACGCGCAGTGGGAAAATATGTATAACGGCGATGGTTTTTGGATGTTTCCCGATCCCGCCGATCCCGATTACATCTATGCCGAATATCAAGGGGGCGAGATCGCGCGGGTAAATCGCCACACGCACGAAGCTCGGAATATCAAGCCCAGGCCGAATTACAAAGAAAAGCTGCGGTTCAACTGGAATACGCCAATCGCGCTCTCGCCCAATGAAAAGGGGACAATTTACATTGGCGCGCAGTTCTTGTTTCGCTCTCGCGATCACGGCCAGACTTGGGAACGGATTTCACCGGATCTGACAACGAACGATCCGCAAAAGCAGAAGCAGGAGCAATCTGGCGGCGTCACCGTGGACAATTCGTCCGCGGAAACGCACACCACGATCTATTCGATCAGTGAATCGCCTAAAGACAAATCGCTGATCTGGGCAGGCACTGATGATGGAAACCTTCAGTTGACCCGCGACGGTGGCAAAACGTGGACAAATGTCGTCGGCAACGTTCCTGGATTGCCAAAAAATTCATGGGTCAGTTGGGTGCAAGCGAGCAACTTCGATGCGGCGACCGCTTATGCTGCGTTCGACCGCCACACGTTTGGAGATATGGCGCCGTATCTTTTTAAGACTACCGATTACGGGAAAACCTGGACGCCGCTTGTGAGCGCGCAGGACCTCAAAGGCGTTCGCGGATACGCTCACGTGATCAAGGAAGATCTGGTCAAACCGGACCTCCTTTTTCTCGGCACGGAGTTTGGGCTTTGGGTCTCGATCGACGGTGGAAAAAACTGGGCGCAATTCAAAGGCAACCATTTTCCTGCTGTTGCCGTTCGTGATCTGGCAGTGCACCCGCGCGACAACGATCTCGTTCTCGCAACGCACGGCCGCGGCATTTGGATCCTGGACGACATCACGCCCCTGCGCGCGCTCACGCCCGATCTTTTGACGCAGGAAGTCGCTTTCATTTCAGCGCGCCCGGTCCAACAGCGGATTGAAGGCACTGGTGGATGGCCAAATGGTGATGCCGCTTTTGTCGGCGAGAATCCGCCGGACGCAGCCGTAATCAACTACTATCAGCGTGAGCGTCATCTCTTTGGAAAATTAAAACTGGAAGTTTTGGATGTTTCTGGGCGGCTCATCGACGAATTGCCGGCCAGCAAACGTCCCGGGCTGAATCGGGTGACCTGGACGATGCGCGCAAAACCACCGCGCGTACCACCGGCTGCGCAGATTGCCTTCGCCGGGACACGTGGCCCCCGGCTCGTGCCAGGCGTTTACACGGTGCGATTAACAAAGGCCGCCAAAGTTTCAGAAACGAAATTGGCAGTTGGTTTGGATCGCCGAGCAAAGTTTAGCGAAGCAGATCGCAACGCACAGTTTGATGCGGCGATGCAAGTCCACACTCTGTTTGGCGACGAAAGTGGACTGATGGATCGGATTCTTTCTTTGCGAAAGGCACTGGCCCGGAGCGGCGCCGCTTTACCAGAAGGCGACCCCGTCCGCAAAAACATCTCCGATCTCGACGGCAAGGTTGATGCGGTGCGCAAAAAAATCGTCGCTACAACTGAAGGAGGAGCAATTACAGGCGAAGAACGGTTGCGTGAACATACCGACCAGCTTTACGGAGCGATTCTCAGTTACGAAGGAAAACCGGGCGCCTATCAGATTGCCTATATCGACTCGCTTAAGCGCGAACTGGATGACGTGACGAAAGAATTCGAGCAATTGCTAGCTCACGACCTGCCGGCCCTAAATGAGTCGCTCAAAACCAAAGGCCAACAGCCAATCCCTACGCCGCCAACGAAGGTTGCCCTAAATCACGAAGCGCTCAGTTCAGGCTGAGGCGTTGGCCCAGCGGCGGGCCGCGAAGCGCCTGGTCCCGACGCGTCACTTCCAGAGAATTCCATCTGCTGTCCTGCGCTCACGCTGCGCAAGTGAGGCGGGCGGTTTAGCCCGCGGCAGTTTCCTGGCCAGTAATCCGAAACGTGGCGCGGCTGCTAGCAAGCTATCCTTTGAGCCACCGGATCACATCAAGACCAAACGCTCTCCTTGCCACATCGCAGTGAGGCTGTAAGTCTGGCCCGCTTGCACGCTCAAACGTTTTTGCGTTGGAAGCAGATGCAATTGATTTGGGACGGCCAAGACGGATACAACGTGTTGCCCGGGCAAAAGGGAACCGTTGTAGGTTTGACCTCTTGGAAGAGTAGCTACTTGCTTACCATCTATCGATATCTGCAAGACCAGGCCGGTTCCCAGATTAGCCACTCTTTGGATGATCAAGCGACCAGCGTTCTTGCTACTCGATGCAGGCATGGAAGCCGTTGATTCGGATGGCGTACTCGAGGCCCCAGTGCCACTCGTTTCGCATCCCGTGAGGGTCGCGCATGTAAGCGCAACAATTAACAGACCACAGCCGTACCTGTTGTAATTCTTCATACCCGGAAGACTGCCTTATCAGGACGGGTCACCACAATAGGACTTTAGTCTCATCTACGTTTCCATGCGTTAGCAAGGGTCGGAGCCGCCATTATGAGGTAACGGATGCGGTAATCCCGAAGCTCCTTCCGATCGTCACTTTTTAATCTCAAAATTGAAAATCCAAAAGCGCCGTCAACTTTTCGTCCGCAGGGCTCTTGTGAATGCTGCGACTTTGTGCAGGAGGGTTATCCGAGGCATCCGAAGGGAGCGTTCCTCGCGAAGCAACTACGGAATGTCAATTGAACGAAAGGAACTTATGAGACGAATCATTGTTTTCCTTGTTTGTGTGATGATTGCGCCTTTGGCGTTCGCACAAGTAGCAAACACTTCGGTTGTCCAACACACGGGTCAGACGCTGCGAGCGCCGACGCAGATCAGCACCGGCGCAGTTAAAGTCGGGACGGTGACCGCGTTCAATCCCGGCCTGAGACCCGTTGAGCCTCCCTCGCCGATTGTTGTGCAGTCCTCGCCCGACACCAAGCCGGTGTCCTACATGCTTGGCAAGAGGGTCCGCTTTGTTGATAAAGACGGCGGAGCATTTGACCCCCACCTGGTCCGGCCGGGCACTCGCGTGAAGCTTGGTTTTGACCGTAGGGGCAGGGTCAATCTCGTTGTTGTGGTTGAGAGAGAATAAGCGAAGCTTGAATTGGCAAAGGCTTAAGGCCGCGCCCGGCTGAGTCGAAAAGAGGATCTTCGCCAAATAGCCCGAAGCCGGCTGTTTATAATCTTCCGTGCGTGGCAAACCGTCAGTTTCCATTTTGGATTTTTTTCACGTGGGCAGGCAACCATCACTTCGGTCGAAACCGAATTTTCCCAGATGAATATGAATATGAAAACATTGGGGGTAATCGTTGCGGTATGTTTCTTGGCATTTGGCGGTACTGTCTCGCAGGCAGCCCAAACTGGTGAGTTAATGAGGATCTCCAACGAGACAGGGGTTCCCGTGAGTACGCTCCAGACGGAAAAAGCAGCGACTGGGCTAGGCTTCGGCGGATTGGAGACTGCAAACTTACTGGCCAACGCTTCCGGCAAGAGCTTTGACGACGTCGTAGCAATGCACAAAGCTGGGGAGGGCTGGGGAGAAATCGCGCACGACAACGGGCTCAAGCTTGGCAAGAACGTGAGCGCTGCGCACCAATCTGCTCAGGCAGGGCTGCATGCTCAGAACGCACATACTCAGACCTCTCATGGCCTGGGATCATTTTTTCATGGCTTGGGATCATTTCATGGCTTGGGATCATTTCACGGCATGGGATCATTTCACGGCATGGGCCATGGCCATTTCGGCAAGTAACACGGCTGGATGTCGCGAACATCGCAGCGGCTAGAAATCCCGGATCTAAAGGAGCCGTCGCGGCAACGGACGTTTACAAAGTCTTCCCACGCAAGGACCGGTGCGGCTTTCGGTCGCCTGGGATTCGTGTTTATGATGACGCTGGCAACGTGATCGCAACACACGAGCACGCAGGCGACTTCAAAGAGCCGTAAGCGTAATCATGTTTGGGATGTCGAGCCAAAACAAAAAGCCGCCACGCCGATGACAACGTGACGGCTGATTACGAAAAGTAAGGCTGGTTCGTTCGGGTTCGACAGCTTTACTGATTGTACAGAACCGTTTGCAGCGCAGGTTTGCTCACCTTGACCTGCGCGCTCACCTTTTGGATTTGCGCTGCCTCTTCTTTCAAATTTGTCGTGAGGGCTGCAATTTTCTTCTGCTGCTCTGTCGCAGTCGCTTCCTGCTTTGCCACCGCAGATTTTAGCTGCGCAATCGTCGTTTTCTCTTGCTCCAATTTTCGCTGCTGCTGCTCCACCCTGCGGTGTTCCTTAAGGAACTCGTTTAGCAACATCGCGTTAACCGCCTCGTAGCGCACGGTGTACGGTTTTCCTTCTTTGCCGCGCACCACCAAGTCAGGGTTCACCTTTTCAACTTGCTCGGCCACTAACCCAAATTGTGGCATGCCCACTGGATCAAGCTCCTTTTTGTACCGGAAGGTCACCGGTTTAAGTGCGAGGATTGCTTCGCTCACTTTGTCCATCGGTTTGATCTCGTCCTTAAAACGCGCCGAGGAGGTCATCGTGCCGAGTTGTCCAGACGAATTCACGAATACTGCGACTCCACCAGACACGGTAGCTCCACTAATACCAGCGATAAAGGTTCTAGTGTGGGCTGGGTGCATTACGTTGTCCAGATCGGTGAACGCGACCTGGTTGCCGATGCGAATGGTGTTCGACTCTGCAACACCTCCAGTAGCAATATCTATATTGTTGCTACCCGCGGTCAGGTTCTGGCCGGCGGCAAAACCCAATGCGATATTTAGGTTGCCGGTGGTGTTGAGAACGAGCGAATGACCACCGTCGGCCGTGTTGAAGTTGCCGGTTTTATTGCTAATGAGCGCGAAATCACCGCTGGCCGTGTTATGGTTGCCAGTTGAGTTGCTAAAGAGCGCCGCAAAACCATCGGCCATGTTGTGGAAGCCGGTCGTGTTGCTTAAAAGAGCCCCCGCACCAGTAGCTGCGTTCTGGAATCCAGTTGAGTTGCTAAAGAGCGCCCCGTTACCAAGGGCCGTGTTGTGGTCGCCGGTGGTCAGGTTCTGGAGTGCATTATTGCCCTCGGCCGTGTTACCATTGGGATAGCCTCCGTCCGGTGTCGGCGACGGTAGCTGCGCTTGCGCTGCTTGCGACAAAGCAAAGCCGGTGAGTGCGATTAAAACGAAAGCACGCCGCAAAGGCGAGCAGTTCATCGAATTTTTGATCGGTTGAGTTCTAGTTTTCATATAATCAATTTCTCTTCGATCTGCGTTCGCAAGGCACTTCGGAAAAGGTAACGGCGTTGTCACTTTTGCCAGCTAGTGAAATCCATAGGTGACGCCGCAGATTAGTATCGATGAAAAACTCTCCTAAGATTCTCTTTTCGATTCTGACAGCAGCGATTTGCATGGTAGCCTTTGCGGCGGACAAGCCCATTTGCAAGAAAACCGGCAAAAACTGTCCAATGCACCTCAACAAGGAATGCAATTGCGGGACAAGCTGCGACTGCGCGAAGATGTGAGACGCAGCCCCAACTCCAAACGGCTTTGCTGAGATTGTCAGCGATAATTTCCGAATACGTCATCCGCCACCTCAGCACGCTAACGAGTTGAAATTGACCCAACAGGAAGCCATCGTGGTGCCTATCCGATCTCTAATCATCTTCGCAATCACAGTCGCGTTACCCGTCGGCCTCTGGGTGACGCCTGCATACGCGCAAGATCCGGCCGTCGTCAATTCTAAGACAATACGCGTCAGGTTCGAAAACGATCGTGTCCGCGTTCTCGCAGCTATCTTGCCACCCGGCACCAAAGAGCAGGTGCACTCGCACCCCGCCTACGTCATCTATGTTTTGGCAGGGGGTCGGTATCGCAACTACGCAGCAGATGGCAAGATCACGGAGGGTACGTTCCAAACGGGCGACATTATCTATCGCGACCCTTTGACCCATGCCGCGGAGAACATTGGCGATAAGCCTATGCATATGATCCTTGTGGAGCTCAAACGCGAGGCTGGCAGTGGCATGTCGGCTCGGCCCTGACACGTGCCATCAACCACAGCACAGCCGCAAGAATCCCCGCCGTCGTCCAAGCGGATTAGATCGAATTATTCCGCTTCCTGAATGCCGAATAATTCGGTACAATTCTCGTTAGAGGGTAAACCAACCACACCACCATTTGAAACGACCGTACGACATAATTCTCGCTGGAATTGTGATCCTGCTAGCCGACCTCGCGGCTGCGGCTAAAGGTGACGAACAATCAACTTCGCCATATGCGACCGCGGCGGATCTTTTCAAATATGCGATGAAGCTGCGAGAGCAGGCTTTGCTTAAAGTTGAGGCGCCAACGCGCCCTGCGATACAACGTTTCCCATGGAAAACGAATATCGTGACCACGGTGTTTTGGGTTGGAGAACAGGCCGGAGCTAATAATCCGGTGTCGAACTACAGAAGTTCCTGGGACACGAATTGGACAGGCAATTACGGCGGACTTGACAACCCCGATTCGTCGACGCGACGCAACTGTATTCCGGTGGCGTTTATCCCCCGCCAGAATCCCTTCTATTGTGCGCTGCCGTACAACGATGTCATGCACGGCCAGTTTAAACCGGAAGCGCCGCTTGTTATCCCATGGTTCAAACAGGCCTACACGGGACCTGGTCAATCAGTGTGCAAGGATCGCTGGGTTGCTATTCGAAAGGAAAATCGCACTTGCTACGCGCAATGGGAAGATTGCGGCCCATTTCGCACGGATCATTTCCAATACGTGTTCCAAAATGAACGGCCAAAGCCAAATCTGAACGATGGGGCTGGGTTGGATGTTTCTCCTGCAGTCCGTGATTACCTCCGGCTCCAACCGACGGACACGACCGATTGGCAATTTGTCGAGGCGTGGGATGTGCCTCTGGGTCCCTGGAGAAGCTACGGCGAAAACAACCATTTCGTCATCGCGAGGCGGCAAACCGAGCGGCAAGCCGAGCAGCACTTGAAGGAACAGAAAGGGAAATAAGACAGGTGTGCAAAGGGAGTGGACAAACGGTTTTTTTTGGCGGATTTAGTCGAGCCAATTTTCATAGGTAAAATGGGGGTATAGCTCAGTTGGTAGAGCGTCTCGTTCGCAATGAGAAGGCCAGGGGTTCGAATCCCCTTACCTCCAGAACTTTCACATGAGAAGCGGCTTTGCACTCGCGGGTCAAATCGCTAGATCCGTTGAAGAAAACGGACGCGATTTCGTCCGTCCAGCGAAATTCATGGCGATCCCGCAATCGAACAAAAACAAACAATTCATGAAAAACAAAACCTATCTCATTAGCGGCGTCTGTGTCGCGACTATAGCTTTTTATCTGCCGCTAACGGCGCAAACCATGCCTAGGACGCCGAGTTCACCTTCGCCTTCCCCACCACGTGCAACAGCGTCCCCAGCCGCTTCGCCCAGCAAGCAGAATACCCGTCCAATCCCGTTTCACGGGATGATCTTGTCGGTAGATCGAAATGCCAAAACGTTCACAATTGCCGGTAAAAAGGCATCCCGCGTCTTCCAGCTCACAGACAAAACGAACATCACCAAAAGTGGAAACACTGTCGGCATGCAAGACATGCTGGAGAACGAAGAAGCCAGCGGTTCCTATTGGAAAAATCCTGACGGTACCTTCCAGGCCAAGACGGTCAAACTGGGGTCGATGAGCGCAGCGGAAAAGACGAAGGAAGGCGCAAAGAAGACGAAGAGTTCGACGTCGCCAGCTGCTTCTGGGACTACTTCACCGGCAAAAGACTAAATTCGCGAGGCTTAGTACTCAAGCCCTGCGGAGAGGATGCTTGCCGCAGGGTCCCTTATTCGGCCGCTACTTTCACAGCCGTGCGGAGATCGAGAACGAAGCGTTTATATTCGCGTTGGCGCGATTCCTCGTCAGGCTGTCGAAGCAGCGAAGATGGGTGAACTGTAGCCAGAACTTTTGGCGCAAACCTCGACGACAACACTTTGCCGCGCTCGCGCGTGACGCGGAACGACGGCCCGAAGACCGCTTGTGCGGCGGTTGCGCCGAGACAAACCAACAACTTCGGTTTTACCAGACGCAGCTCCGCTTCGAGCCACGGCCGGCAAGCTGCGATTTCGCGTGAGTTAGGTTTCTTGTGGATTCGACGCTTGCCCCGCGGTTCCCATTTAAAATGCTTCACCGCATTCGTCACATAAACATGGCTGCGATCGATTCCAGCTCCTTCCAGCGCCTGATCCATGATTTTTCCCGCCGGTCCGACGAACGGTTTGCCGGCGACGTCTTCGTAATCTCCCGGTTGCTCTCCAACCAACATGATTAGCGCGTCCTTGGGTCCTTCGCCAAAGACAGTTTGCGTGGCGCGCTTGTAAAGATGGCATGCCATGCATTCGCGCGAAGCGTCGCGAACTTCGCCCCAACTCGATGTCGCCGGCGGCGTTGCTAGCCGGGCATATTCTTTCTCAATTACTGGCATGTTCCCGATTATGAATCGAAACTGGCGCCCTGTTTGTGCTTGGGTAACCAATGGCTATTCTTGAGACACCGCGTTTGATCCTGCGTCCTTTCGACGAAAAAGATGTCGATCAGATGAGCGAGCTGATGGCGAACCCGGATTTCATGCGGTTTTCGCTTGGTGTTTTTACACGGGAACAAACCGTTGCCTTTCTGGACAAATTCATTGGCTGGGAGCGTCGCGGGCTTCCATCGCAATTTGCGGTCATTCATCGCAACGATAATCGCTTGATCGGCTATTGCGGTTTCTTTCATCAAGAGGTCGACGAGACGGACGAAATCGAAATTGGGTATCGGCTTGATCCCGATTATTGGAGTCGCGGACTTGCGACTGAAGCAGCGCAAGCCGTGCGGGATCACGGATTTTGCGATCTGAAACTGCCGCGCGTGATTTCGCTTATTCACCCGAATAATTTGCCGTCGCGCCGCGTCGCCGAGAAAAACGGAATGAAGATCGAGAAAAAAACGGTTTTCCGCGGATTCCCCACGCTTGTCTTTGCGATTACTCGGGAGCAGTGGCTGACGACGGGTGTCGCCGGATAAACTCGCGCGCGAGCGCGCGATACGCGCTGGCGGCGGCTCCATTGGGGGCATATTCCAGGATCGATTTGCCAAAACTCGGAGCCTCGCTCAAACGAACGCTGCGCGGAATAACGGTTTCATAAACTCGCTCGGCAAAATGCTCGCGCACGTCGGCCACTACCTGTGAGCTGAGGTTGGTTCGACTGTCGAACATTGTCATAACAATACCACCAATCTCAAGCCGATCGTTCGCGCCTGAGTCACGCACCTGCTCGACTAATCGAACAATTTTTACCAAACCTTCGAGCGCGAAGTACTCACACTGGATCGGCGTCAAAAGTTCATCGGCGGCGGCGAGGGCGTTACTCATGAGAATTCCGAGCGATGGCGGACAATCAAGTAGGACGAAATCAAAGGTGTCATCCGACTGTAATGGCTTAAGCGTTTCCGCCAGCCGGGTAAGATGATTCGGCATTCGAGCAATCTCAACTTCGGCCCCAGCCAAATCGATATCGGCCGGCACAATGAACAGACCGTCGCGCTGGGTCGGCAGGATTTTTTCCGTAATGGACGCTCCGCCAAGCAGCGGATCGTAAAGACTGATTCCATCCGCTCCTTGCAGCCCAAACGAGCTCGTCGCGTTCCCCTGGGGGTCCAGGTCGATGAGTAAAATGTGATGGCCAAGTTCCGCCAGCGCCGCGCCGAGATTGACAGCTGTGGTCGTTTTTCCGACGCCACCTTTCTGGTTCGCAAGCGCAACGATTCTCATGACAACCAAGATCGCCAGATGATGTTGCCGGGCGGGTCAAACGGAAACTAAAATTTTTCGAATTTCCGATTTAGAACTTTGGGAGTAGATTTTGTGCTCGGCGACTATCCGAGGATCAGATCGACATCTTCTTTAAACCCGGTGATTGTTATCACTGCTCAGCTCTACATGTGGGTCGCTTGTGCTACTCTGCTCGCAATTGAAACCAGTGACTTTTACTCTTCAAGAATTAGCCACGATTTGCGACGGTGAGTTGGTTGGTGACCCCGCGCTAAAAATCACTGGTGCTGCGTCGCTCGCGGAAGCAACCGCCGGAGAAATCAGCTTTTTTGCGAATCGAAAATACGTTGGTGCCCTGCGTAAAACGCGCGCCTCGGCCATTTTCGTTGCGCGTGATTTTGCCGAGCCGACGGGTGCTGCTCAAATCCGCGTCTCAAATCCAATGAAAGCTTTCGAGCAAGTCGTGCTCAAGCTTGCGCCAAAACCGATCACGTTTGCTGCCGGCGTTCATCCAAGCGCGATTGTCGATCCAAGCGTCCAGCTCGGAGAGCGCGTCTCGATCCAACCGCACGCGGTGATCGAAGCCGGGACCAGGATCGGTGACAGCACAATCATCGGTGCAGGGACCTACATTGGTCATGAAACGATGATTGGGGCTGGATGCTTGATTTATCCGCGAGTGACGATTCGTGAACGCACCCGCATCGGCTCGGGTGTGATCATCCATGGCGGCGCGGTGATTGGCGCGGACGGATTTGGATTTGAGGTAATCGAAGGTCGCCAGGAAAAAATTCAGCAGCTCGGAATTGTGCAGATCGATGATGATGTGGAGATCGGCGCCAACGCGACTATCGATCGTGCTCGTTTTGGCCGAACCTGGATCCAGGAAGGAGCAAAGATCGACAATCTTGTGCAGGTCGCGCACAACGTTGTGATCGGCAAGAATACCGTCATCGCAGCGCAGACCGGAATTGCCGGCAGTGTGCGGATCGGTCAGCGTGTCCTGATTGGCGGTCAGGCTGGTATCATTGGGCACATCGAAATTGGCGATAACACTGCCATCGGTGCGCAAAGTGGCATTTCCAAGAACATCAGTGGCGGGGCTTGGTGGGCGACGCCCGCCGTGCCGCTTGCGGAAGCAAAGCAGCAGATTGCCTGGGTTCGCCGGCTCGAGAAACTCTTCGCGCGAGTAAAAGAGATCGAGAAAAAGCTCGGACTATGATCCGATGATGCGCCAGTTGTCACCCTCCTGCCTCCTCCACAAGCCTGCGTAGTGCCTCGGGAGAAATGCACTCCGCGCCGGACGCGTGCACTGTCTGCCATTCCATGGAATCGGAAGTAGCCACCGTCAAATCGAACCTGCTTGCGTATTTGCCTGCGAGTCGCTCGACGATCGCGTCGGCTGTTTGCCCGCTGCGCGAATAAAAGATCTGCACATCTCCCGGGTTTGAGGTCGCGCTGACTGTTGCGCCTTTCCCATCGAAGACGACGACTACTTGTACGTCGGTCCGATCTTGATAATTGCGCAGCCGTTTGATTAATGCTTCACGCGCTAGCGAGGGGCGTCGGTCGTGCAGGCTGCGCAGTTCAGGCCACGCAAAAATGATGCTGTGCCCATCGACAATCAGGTAACGCAAACGCTGCGTCATTACTAAATGTTTTCGCGCCGCGCATCGCGTTGAGTCTCACACGAACGAGGTGCCAGACTACTCTACAGCGGCGGGTTGTTTCTTCGCCCTCGATTTGGCTGGCTCGCGGTGGCTCGCGTGAAGCGCCGCTTTCTTGCGCTGCAGATAGGCTTTTCGTCGCTTGCGTTTCGTGCGCACCCGGTGTTGTTGCCCCATGGCGCCTCTATAGGTCGAAAGATCAAGACACGCAATCTGAATTCGAGTTTCGCTCAACGCGAACCAAGGCTGAAAATCCAAATCGGAGGTTGCATTTTAGCGTGATCCGTTGTTAAAGAGCACGCCCATGCTCAGTTCGAATTCCGCGACTTCTGCGGTCACGCCGAAAAACGTGATCGGCGTTTCCATTCTATTCTTAATCTTGGCGGCGATTTTCGGTCTCTTCAACAGCCACAAAGGAAAAATGTTGCGCGCGAATGCAGCGAATGCGGCAGCGATCCGCGATGTGGCTGAGCATCGGCGCGCAACTCAGGGACGGAATCTCGAGACCCGTGAAACAAGTGCTGGCGAAGGAGAAGCGAAAATCGCGGAGGCAGAAAATAAAGCCGCAAAAGCTGAAGCAGAACTCACGCAATTGCAGAAAGAGAAAAGCGATCTGCAAAGCAAAGTAGACACCAGCCAGAACGAGATCGCTTCTTTGCAAAAGCGGATCGAAGAAGCCGAGAAAATGGCTAAACCCGCGGCAAATCCAGCTACCGCCTCCACACCGGAATTACAGGCGCAACTCGACGATGCTCGGCATCAACTTGATAGTGCCGAAAAAGAGAAAGCCTTCTTATCCGAAAAACTCCAGACGACTCAGGAGCGCTCCACGCAGCCCCAGGAAGAGAAAAAACGCCGCGAAACAGGCACCCGGAAACCAGGCGTACGCGGCAATGTTCTCGCCGTAAATCAGGCGTACAATTTTGTGGTCCTAAATCTTGGTGCTCGCCAAGGCGTCGAACCGAACTCGGAAATGCTTGTTTTGCGGGAGGGCACTTTGATTGGAAAAATTCGCATTTCTTCGGTTGAACCCGCGACAGCTATCGGCGATATCATCACCAGCAGTTTGGCGCGCGGCGTCCAAGTGCAACCTGGAGATACTGTAGTTTATGCTGGCACTAATTCCTAAACTTCGGAAAAACATCGCCTCCGCTCTGTTGTTCGCCACCACGATCACGTTCGTCTCGTGCGCGACGCAGAAGGACCCACCCCGTTTGGTCAGTGATCCGGACGATCACCGCGAGTCAGCCATCCCTTGGAATAAACAGGAAAAATGGGAAACCGCGAGTCCGATCTCCTCCTCCATGCCCAATGGGGGGTCGAGTGATACACGATAGCGAGCCGATTTAGATCCAGAAACCGGCTGGAATCACTGCGTTTTTTGGGATCACGACCAGGCCATCGCGGATGAAGTAATTGTCTGCGTCGTAGTTCGCCGGTTTTCCTTCCGGCGTGATTACGACTCCGTCGGCAATGCGCGCGTTCTTGTCGATGATGGTACGGTCGATTACGCAATTGCGCCCGATCCCGATTGGCGGTTGCCCTGCCTTCCCGTCTCGGTCTTGCTCGAAGTAATCTGCCCCCATCATAATGCTGTTTCGGATCGTCGCGCCGCTTTGAATAATGCTGCGTATGCCGACGACGCAACGTTCCAGGTGAGCATCTGAAATAATGCATCCGTCTGAAATGATCGCTTGCCGCAGCGTGGCTCCATTGATTTTGCTGCCAGGGAGAAAGCGCGGATGGGTGTAAATCGGCGCCTCGGTATCGAAGAAACTGTATTCCGGCACCAGATCAGTCAGATCAAGATTTGCCTCATAAAAGGCCCGAATTGTTCCGATGTCTTCCCAATATCCTTGGTAGATAAAGGCGCTCACATGTCGATCTTTGATTGAATGTGGAATGACATCCTTTCCGAAATCGACCAGATCGTTTTCCAAACATTCGATGAGCACATTCCGATTGAAAACGTAAATTCCCATTGAAGCCTGGTACAACTCCTCTCCTTCATTCGACCCGATCGCGCCCAGCAATTCCCGGCTGATTCTCATCTCCTGAAGTACATCCTCTTCGGTTGGTTTCTCGACAAAGCGCGTAATTCGGCGATCGACTCCGCTTCCCATAATGCCGAATTCGGAAACCTGATGTCGATGGACCGGCTTGGTGGCCAGTGTAATGTCGGCGCCAGAACCAATGTGCTGATGCAACAGCGCGCGAAAATCCATGCGGTAAAGCTGATCGCCGCTTAAGATCAGGTAATAATCAAACGGGCGCTCGAGCAAGTAGCGCATGTTTTGTCGCACGGCGTCGGCCGTTCCCTGGTACCATTGCGACCCTGCGGGTGTTTGTTGAGCCGCCAGAATATCCACGAAGCTGCGCGAGAAATTATCGAACTTATAGCTCGCTTGAATATGTCGATGTAACGACATGCTGTTGAATTGCGTGAGCACATAGATCGAGCGAAGCCCGGAGTTCAGGCAATTACTGATGGGAATATCGACGATGCGATATTTTCCCCCGAGGGGCACAGCAGGCTTGGCACGATCTTTCGTTAGCGGGAACAAACGCGTGCCGGCGCCGCCACCCATAATGATTGCAAGCGTTCGCTGGATTGTGCCTGGCGGTAGTGCAGCGGTGGCTACTGATTGATTCTTTGAAAGTGAATCGCGCTGCGGCTGGTCTTGCATTGCTAACAGTCAATAACCTAGCGTCTGCGCGTTCCGGCAACTTTTTTGCGTCGAGTTGTCGATGCGGCCCGTGTCGGCCACAAAGGCCATGCGAGGACGGTCACATTTCCGCTGTTTTTCACTCGCGTTGTCGCCAGCTGCGCCTGATCTTGTTCTCCGTAAACCCAGTATTTTCACCGTGCAGACTGAAATATTCACACTTTGCGATGCTGCCACGGTGGCTGCCGGCAAACTGAACATTCTAGGATCGTTTGACACGATTGGCGCTCAATCTTTTCCCTGTGATCATCCCTTGTGT
>QHOQ01000067.1:0-1364 GCA_003219355.1 Verrucomicrobiota bacterium | reverse complement strand
AACTGCGATTTGATGTCGGCGAGGAGGGCCGCCACTGGCTCGAGATGCACTTCTGCGATCCTGACATGCGGCCAGTTCTCAAACCGATACGGCAGGATTTTGAGATCCGCATTCCCGGTCATCAGTCTCAGACACACATTCACATCTGGCAGCACCTCGGTTTTCACCTTGAGCTTCCCGGAGAATATTATTTCGAGCTCAAGGTCGACGGCGACACCAAAAGCCGGATTCCGTTGTATGTAGTCCAGGCGCAGCGACGCTGAGCTTTTCGCTGGGAGTTCGTTCCTGTGATTCGCGGGTAGCATTTGTAAAGCCACGTCTATCCACACGCGGTGCGAATCTTGCGGCTTAGGACAGGCCCCGCTACACTCCAAGCATGTGCGGGATTGTTGGCTACGTTGGACGCGCCGAAGCAGCGCAAATTTTACTCGAAGGTCTGCGCCGCCTCGAATATCGAGGCTATGACTCCGCCGGCGTCGCTGTTGTAGATGGAGGAAATCTGGAGACGCGTAAATGTGTCGGGCGCATCGCGGCGCTTGCAAGATTGACGACAAAGCGACCGCTTTCGGGCTGCTTTGGTATCAGTCACACACGCTGGGCTACGCACGGCAAAGTCACCGACGAAAACGCGCACCCGCACTTTGACGCCAGCGGCAAGCTCGCGCTGGTGCATAACGGCGTGATCGAAAATTATCAATTGCTTAAAGAGGATCTGGTCCGCAACGGCGATACGAAATTTCGCTCGGAAACTGATACGGAGGTTCTCGCGCATCTAATTGGAAAACTTTACGACGAATCGTGCGCAAGCACGGTGGATGTTTATCAGAAAAAAGCGCGCCTCCTTAGTGCGCTTCGTGCTGCGCTTCAAAAAGTGATTGGAACGTACGNNNNCTGGTTCACGCGGATGTCCCGGATTTCATGATCGGCGCGCGACGAGGAAGTCCGCTAGTTCTCGGGGTAGGCAAAGGTGAAAACTTTCTTGCCAGTGACGTAAGCGCGATCGTCGCTTACACACACGACGCTGTTTACTTAAACGACTTCGATGTGGTGGCGGTGGAACGAGACAAGTTCGAGATCACTTCGCTCGCCGGAGAAAGTGGCGATCATCCAGTAAGCAAAGTCGAATTCACTGCCGAGGATATTAAAAAGGGCGATTTTCGACACTACATGCTCAAGGAGATCTTTGAGCAACCCAACACGGTGCGCGATGCGATGCGCGGCCGTCTTAGCGTGGAAGAATGTACTGCGAAGCTGGGCGGCTTGAACATGGCGCCTGCCCAATTACGCGACGTCGGTCGGATCGTTCTCACTGGTTGCGGCACCGCTCTCCATGCCGGCAGGGTAGGGGAATATCTAATCGAGCG
>QHOQ01000121.1 GCA_003219355.1 Verrucomicrobiota bacterium | reverse complement strand
CAAGCTCTTGCCTCCGGACTGCCGCGCCACACGCATGAAGGCGACAAAATCATCGGCAGCCGTGCCGGCGATGCAGCCCGGAGTCACGCAGCCATCGCTGTACCCGTACAGAGCCCGCCCTTTGTCGTCCACCGTGATTTCGTTGAAGTCGAGCAGGTTTCGATCATCATGGCTGCCGCCCTGCTGCCAGATGCCGGTTTTGCTTTGGACGGGATCGTTAGGCGTGGCGTTAACCGTCACCCAGGTCTGGCCTTCATCGTAGGTGGTGGCGACGAACGCGTACCATTTGCCGGGAAAACCACTGGATTGGTAGTCGCCCGCCACATCAGTGCCTAAGAACCCACAGGCGGCACGCCCAGCACTTCCGCCAATAGCCTCGGTATGGGCTGCGTTCTTGATTCCATGAGATGCACCGACGTCGAAATCGCGAATCCAAGTTTTGCCGCCGTCCTTGCTGACCTTAACATGAACATGGCCTTCGGGCGGATTGCCGGGAGCGACCGGCTCGTTGTTCACATAGCAGTAATAAGCAGTGCTATTGCTATCAATACCGACAGAAGGATCAGCGCCATTGATCTGCGACTGGCTGTCGGTAACAATAAATTCACTCCAAGTCGTGCCACCATCCGTGCTCACAGCGCCACCTTGCTTTCCTCCGCACTGATTAACCGGCAACCAGACTGTACCATTCGGAGCCACGTGGACGTGGCCATGCAGACCGTGGCATTGCGTGATCCCGTTGCCTTCGTAAGCGAGAACGCCTGGGCCATAACTGGCGCCGAGGGTATCGCTCCGCTGACATGTCGCCGGGCCGAGAGGAAAGCTTTGGGAGCAATAATATACTGCCTCGCCTTGGTTCACTGGGTTCGACAGCGCACTCAACGAAGTTGGATAGGGCCCGGAACCGATGGTTTCATGATCGGTCCCACCACTGGCCGGAGAGGCGGCCAGCGGCACCCACAGATCGCCATCATTGTCACTGTATCCGTAAACAGCATTGGCGCCGACGGTGGAATTAGAGGCAAAAGTGCGCCCAGTCTTCTGATCGGTAAACAGGATCGGATCGAGACCTGTGATGGTTGTGAGGTTGGTTTTATCTTCCCAAAGTGCTTCACAACACTCCGGCTTGGCTGGACTGAGGCGTTCCGGTGGAGTCAATCGCCAGATCGGCCCGATATTCATTGTCATGATCCGGCCGGTCTTCGGATTGAAGCCAATATTGAACTCACCATCGCTGCTTTGAGCAGAGGTGCCGTCCGGCGCGAAAAAATTCTGGTAGCGCGGAACGCCGGGCGTGGTTGGGTCGGGGCCTCCGAAGCCGGTACTGCCGCCACTGCCGGAACCCGGCAGCAATTCCATGGTCACATGGACGCTTTCGCCAGTAGGCGTGAACGGCACGACCTTCACAGTGTACTGACTCGTGCCATCTGAGAGGGGGCTGATGCTGGCGATCTCTGGATTGGCGCTACTCGCGGATTGATAGTTGGCCGCCTGGCTACCGTCGGTGTTGTGGACGGTACCTTTATAAATATAGAGATCGTAGTCTGATGAACCGCTGCCGGCATCGTTCCAAGCCAATGTGACTTTCACCGCGGCGTTTGGATGCGCGGCGGCGTAACCGGCAGGCAACGTCACCGTCAGCGCAAAATCATCACATGGCTGTGCCGAGCCGGAGCATTCGGGACCTTGGTCAACGAATAGTATTGGGGTCGGATTCGCCACGAAAAACGGGCCCGCCGTGTAAGACAGCGGGCCGGACGTGTCAGTCAGTGTTCCGCTCGATGGCGTTGCCGCGAAACTTAACATAGCAAGCAAAGCACCAACTGAACAAAGACTAAGAGCTATCAAGACGCGGGGATTGAAAAGACCGGATTGAGAAGCAGGATTTTTTCGCATAAGAGTTTCGTTTGTTAGCCCTATCGGGACTGTCGCTGATTATTCGAAAAATCCAGCGCAACCGGATGTTAGATCGCGCGCGAAATCAGCAGCCTCTAAGAAAAATCGGCTTAAGTGGTAGATGATTTGGGCGAAGGCGGGATAGCAATCACCAGCCCAGCGAGCAAAAAAGTTGGCGTTGCCGAGAACAGGCAGTAGCGGCAGAACGCGTGAAGGAGGAACGCTTGCATGTAGAGCAGGCAAAGCACTACGCCAAACATGTCCCACACGATGAGTGCAAAAAATCTTCGAGCGCACCTCTCGACGCTCTGGCTAAAGGGAATCAACAGCCTTGCGTTTCCTGATCGAGAATAGCCACAGCTCGCGTGTACAGCGCCTTTGCTTCCTCATGTGAGTTGCCGACCGCCGTCAGCCCCATTCTTCCCAGCTCCCCGAGAGCGCTCATCATGTGAAACACGACGCCTGTCTGCCGCGTTTGACCGAAGTGCAAGCCGTGCCGCACAACAATATCGAAGAGATCGTCCGGCGTGAGAGTCCGATAACGCGGCGATTCCACGTGATCGCTGGCCACAAAGAATTTTTGCTTTCCGTTGGGGGCGGTAAAGATCGCCGCTTCCGGATCGTATGTACCGTCAGTGAGAAATTGCAGAGTCAAAAAGGGATGAGTCGTTCCGCCTTTTCTCAAATTGATCTCGATCGCGTACGGATCCCATTTTCCGTTCGAGCGCACTACTACAAAATCCAAAGCGAAGCGTCCGATGACTCCTTCTTTGGCAAGACGATTGCCAACCTTTGCTGCTTCCCGCGTGATCAGCGGAGCATAGGCGCTGTCGGCCGGGAAGACGCACCCCAAGTAACTTTGCCCTGATGGACCGCCCAGCATTTGATCATGGGTGGAGAGCAATTCGACCAAGCCTAGCGGAGTGATGCGAAGCTGCACGCTTGGGCTTCTGAACTCCTCTCCCGTAATTCGCTCTTCGACAATTCCTTTTCGTGCTTCGAGCTTCTTCATATAGTTATCGTAGGTAACTCCCTTAAGCTCGAACTGCATCGCCTTAAGCCGGTCCTCTAGTGCAGTTCGCTCCTTCGAATCACTCGACGGTGGAAGCCCGTTTAAATCGACCACAGCATTGCCCTCGCCGGAGACACCTTCATCAAGCTTTACCAGGACTTGCTTGATTGAAGGCTTTCTCGCCCGCATTTGCCTGATCGCTTCGACGACCTCGTCTTTGCTGGCGAGATTCTCGTGGCCTAGAGGATGAGGGACATTCTCTTCCTGGAAGATTTTTCTGCATCCGCTCTTTGTTCCTAAGGCGAAAAATTTTGGATCAGCCCCATACATTGGAATGCCGAGCCGTAGCGCCAACTCTTTCTCCCTGTTAGTTGTGTTGAAGGGGACAAGGTGGGCGCGATTGGGATCGGGGATCAAGGAACGTATCCGCTCTATCAGGCGCGGTCGTTCGAGCAGCTTCTGGCTCAGCGGACGTACTGAACCGTCCAGGGGCGAGGGCAAAAACAGCCGCGGACGCGCATGACTTGGGATAACGCCAGGCAATAGATCGAGATAGTAGTCGATGATGTTTGGAAGAATCGTTTGCGAAGTGACATAGATCAGCCGGGCCCGCGGCTGACGCAGCAATAACAATAGGAACAGATACCGTTCTTCATACGCTTGCACGACTGCGCCCGCCCCGGCGAGGTCGATGGACATCGATGGCACTACAACAATCGTTTGCGGATCTTGATTGAAAGCCTCGATCGATTTCCACAGGGGCACCAGCTTCCTCTGCAACTGATCAAATTGAGCCTCTAACTCGGCACCGGGTTTTGTTTCACGCATAAAGAAACTATTGGCCCAAATCTTTGTTCAAATTGCAATTAATCAAGATGCACCTTGGTTTCGCTCTTGTTTTACACCGGCTTTGCGGCCGATAGAGCCAATGGCGTTGCCTTAACGCCGGCGGCGTCCGAATGAATATCCACGATGAGTGCGCCCGCCGCCGATAGCGCGTTTGGCGCCGGATGTTTCGGGTTCAAACAACGCGGTGTACAGATACCGAAAGTTTTCCAGTTTTAGCCGCGGAATTTTCTGGCCGATGAAACGTTCGATTGCTTGCAGCGCCGGGAGCTCCTCGCCATTCATAAGGGTAAAGGCGTCGCCGACATTTTGAGCGCGGCCGGTGCGCCCAATGCGATGCACATAATCCTCCGGATGTTCAGGTACATCGTAATTGATGACGTGGCTCACGCCGGCAATGTCGAGTCCGCGGGATGCGATATCCGTCGCCACCATCACTTCGTACTTGCCGCTCTTGAATCCTTCCAGTGCTTCGACTCGTTCCCGCTGCGTGCGGTTGGAATGCAATACCGCGACGGAATGCTTTCCGATTTTTAATTGCCGCGCGATGCGATCGGCGCCGTGTTTGGTTCGGCAAAAAATGAGGGCACTGTCAAAGTTCGTACGCTCCAGGAGTGCCATGAGCAGATCGAATTTTTGTTCAGCCGCCACGGGATAAGCTGCATGCGTGACCGTTTCCGCCGGCGAACGGCGGACGCCGATTTCCACCAGCTCGGGATCGCGCAGCACCCAGGCAGCGAGCCGCTCGATTTCTGGCGGCAACGTTGCGGAGAACAAAAGTGTCTGTCGATCGGTTGAGATTTTTTCAACAATGCGTCGCACGTCCGGCAGAAAACCCATGTCAAGCATGCGATCAACCTCATCGAGAACGAGGATGCTAACTTGGCGCAGGTCCATCGTGCGCTGCTCGAGCAAATCGAGCAGTCGGCCCGGCGTCGCGACGAGAATATCGACACCACGTTTCAATTCCTCGCGCTGTTTGCCGTAACCCACGCCCCCGTGCACGAGAGCCGCGCGCAGATCAGTAAAGCGTCCATAATCGCGAAAGGCGGTCTCGACTTGCGCGGCAAGTTCGCGTGTCGGTTCGATCACCAGACATCGAAACGCGCCATGCTTCGCGAGCAGCGTCAGAATAGGAAGAGCAAATGCCGCAGTCTTTCCGGTACCAGTTTGGGCGGTGCCGATTAAATCCTTGCCAGCAAGAATGATCGGGAAGGCTCGGAGCTGGATGGGCGTCGGCTCGACGAATCCCATCGCCTGAGTCCCGCGCACGACCTCCGGCGACAATCCGAAATGATTAAATGACACGATACGAAGTTAAAACGCAGATAACAGGAAGCAATGCCGCGTGTGCACTTCAGCCTTCGGTATTGATACCGGGAGCTTCTAAGGGCTTATTGGCTCCGATGCGCAATAATAACTCCGGATGGCACGTCCCGCGCCAGACACTTCGCGTTTGATGAAAGGATCCGATCACCAAAATCAAGATGCGCCGCTGAGTTACCGCGGCGCTCGGCACATTGTCGGGTTGGTCTTTTTGCTTGTTATGGCGTGGTTGGTTCTGCGCTCGCTTCAGCCTGTGGTCTTGCTCTTCGCGATCGTTTTTCTCCTCGCCATGGTTCTTAACCCGATCGTCGTCTGGTTGCAGAAGCATCACGTTCCGCGTCTTGCGAGTGTGATCCTACTGGTGCTTGCGCTTGTTGTTGTCACTGGAACAATCATCCTCTTTGCGATTCCTCCGCTGGCCAGACAAAGCCAGGAGCTGGTGCAGAGTGTGCCGAAGGTTTGGCAGGGCATTCGCGTGCGCATAGAATCGCTAACTCAAAATTATCCAGGGGTTCGCGAAGCGCTGCCACGTAGCGATGAAATCGCCGGGAGAGCTGGCGCGGCCGCCGGAACGCTCGGCAACATACTGCTAAGATCGACAATTGGTTTGGTCGGCGGCCTCGTCAGTGCCGTGTTCGCGGTTCTGTTGCTCATTTTCGTGCTGGCCAACCCGCGACCGCTGGTCGCCGGGTATCTCGCGCTCGCGCCCGATCGTTATCGCGAACAAGCGCATCGCACACTCGCGCGACTCATGCGACAAATGATTGCGTGGGCGCGCGGTGTCGCCATCAACGGTGTGATCACCGGCCTTTCCATAGGTATATTACTTTGGTTGATCGGGGTGCAGCCGGCACTCATGTTCGGTGTGTTCGCGTTTTTCGGTGAGTTCCTTCCGAACATCGGCGCATTTCTCGTTGCCATTCCGATCCTGCTCGTCGCGCTGAGCCTGGGGGCAACAAAATTCTGGCTGGCGCTCGCTGTCATCGTGCTGGTTTATCAGGTCGAGCTAAACGTTCTTGTTCCGGGCGTGCTCGGCAAAGAGATGCGATTGCACCCGGTCAACATCTTATTCTTCACACTTGCGACCGGGACGATGTTCGGGCTTCTCGGGGTGGTTCTTGCCGTGCCTGCGGCCGCGCTTTTTCAGATTGCCATCGACGAATTTTATTTGCGACCGCGCAAACCCGATTACGCTGCGATCGATCGCGAAGCAGCGGCTGTAATAGAAGGGAAGAGTTGACGTTAGCGCTACGCTAATCACCGGTTCATTTGTATTCTGCCAAGTCGCGGAATCTGCATGAAACTTAGAATCGCATTCGCTTTTGCATTGTCGGTCTTCGCGCTCGCTGCCCACGCCGAGAAAATCGCGCTCATTGGCGGAACCGTCATAAATCCCGCTGATGGAAAAATTACCCGTAACGCGACGGTTTTCGTCGACAACGGGCGCATCACGAATATCGCCGCCAATATGGTGATGAAGTTTGGCGGACGCACCATCGATTGCGCCGGCAAATTCATCTTGCCGGGATACATCGACACGCACGTGCACTTCTTCCAATCCGGCGATTTGTTTACGCGGCCGGACGGTGCCGATCTAAACAGTGTTCGCCCCTACAAAGACGAAGTCGCTTGGGTGAAGAGTCACGTGGACGATGTCTTTGTGCGCTATCTGCGCAGCGGCATTACCAGTGTTGTCGATGTTGGCGGACCGTTTTGGAATTTCGAAGTCCGCAGGGCTGCGAACGCGACTGCGAAAGCGCCGCGCGTGGCGGTGGCCGGCCCGTTGATCTCGAGTGTCTCGCGCGAGAAACTTGATCTTGGCGATCCACCGATCGTGAAGATCGATACGCCGGATCAAGCGCGTGAATTCGTTCGCAAACTTGCCGAACAAAAACCGGATCTGGTGAAGATCTGGTACATCGTTGATAACGACCATCCGGTCGATTCGTTCCGGCCGATTGTCCGCGCAACGATTGAGGAAAGTCATGCGCGCAAATTGCGTGTCGCAGTTCATGCAACCGAACTGGAGACTGCGCGCGCCGCAGTGGAAGAAGGAGCGGATGTTTTGGTGCATAGCGTGATCGACAAGCCGGTCGATGACGCGTTTGTGAAGCTGTTGAAAGATCGACATATCATTTTATGTCCAACGCTAGTCGTCTTCGAGCGTTACGGCCGCACGTTTTCTCATCAACTGAATCTGACGCCCGAAGAAAAAGCGTGGGGCAATCCGGAAGTGATCGCGTCCCTCGACGTCACGAAGATTCCGAAGGAAAAATTGCCCGATCGGATCAAGAACGCATTAGCTAAACCGGATGAGGCACTGGATCGCATTAAGAAAACTTATGATGTCGCGCTGCCAAATTTGAAAAAACTGGAAGATGCCGGCGTCGCGATCGCGGCGGGGACGGACGCAGGCAACATCGGGACGATTCACGGCCCCGCGCTCTTCCGCGAATTTCAGTTGATGAAAGAAGCTGGACTCACACCAATGCAGATTCTGCAATGTGCCACTGCTAATGCCGCGAAACTTTTCGGCGGCGAAACCGGCCCGCACATCGGTTCCATCGACAAGGGCAACTTTGCCGACCTCGTCATTCTAAAATCTAATCCAATCGACGACATAAAGAATGCGTCCGATATCGACAGCGTCGTGAAAAACGGAATCGTTTATCCCGCCAACCCACTCGGGCCCTGAAATGTTAGAAGCGACTGCCAACGGCAATCGTTAAATGGTGCGGATGGCATTTTGCGCGTTGACGCCGCCGCAAACAATTGCTGGGCGAATTAGGACCCGATCAGCTATAATGGACCCCCATGGAACGGCGAAACTTTCCGGCGATCCTTCTCGCGGTTGTGGGAACCGCAGCTTCCTGCTGCGCCGGGGAAGCGAGCACACCGGATGAGGCAAGCGAGGGCTGGAAGCTGACCAGCAAGAGCGGAGAGGTGACACTCTACACTCGGTCCCGGGTGAGTTCGTTGTTGAAAGAATTCAAGGCTGTGGGCCAAATCGACGCCTCCTCCCGTGCCGTGCACAATGTGCTCGATGACTTCATTGCCTACCCGGATTTCATGCCGTTTACCAAGGAGTGCCGGATCGTAAGCAGAGAAGCGGATGCCTTCCTTACTTATCAGCGCCTCTCGCCAAGAATTGTCAGCGATCGCGATTACACGCTGCGCGTTTGGAGGAAATCATGGCCGGTATTGGGCGGCTTGGCTTACCTTAATCGATGGCAATGCGCCAACGAGAATGGCCCCGCGGAAATCAAGGGCGTTCTGCGGGTGAAATTGTGCGACGGCTCATGGCTCATTGAACCGAGCGGCCTGAACCAGACGCGCGCCACTTATACCATTTGCACGGACAGCGGCGGAGCCCTGCCGGCATTTATCTTCAACGGGGCAAGTGAAATCGGCATCCGAAAAATTTTCACCGCGGTTCGGAACCAGGTGAAACTTCCGAAGTACAGCGCAAACTGACTCGGGAGGGGAAGCCTCCCAGCCGCCGGCTCAAATCCTCTTGCTCTGATTGGAAAGCGGATTGAAATTTGTCGTCTTATGGCTACGCATCCT
>QHOQ01000120.1 GCA_003219355.1 Verrucomicrobiota bacterium | reverse complement strand
CCAGGGTTTAAAATCGGGGTGACAGGATTTGAACCTGCGACCTCCTGGTCCCAAACCAGGCGCTCTACCAAGCTAAGCTACACCCCGCTATCGTGCGTGATGATTATCACGTACCGCCACTCCGCGCATTAATCATTTTTCAGAAAAGAACCTCTTGCAAATCGGCCGATTCCATCGGAGTGTCCCGCGTTGGAATCGAGTGGCCCGGGTTGGCTGCTTCCCGCCCCTGCGCCACATGTTTAAGCACGAGAAACTCAATCTTCTCATTTTCATCGTCCTGCTTCTCTTGCAATTACTCGGAGTTGTTGGACTCCTGACGCGCTTCCATCCCTTTTATCTGTTCATCATTGTCCCGCTGTTTTTCTGGGGCGGGATTGGCACGACGCTTTATCTGCATCGTTATCTGACGCACCGCGGCTTTGAAATGCCGGAATGGCTCAAGTTTATCTTGGCAACCGGCTCCGCAGTGGTGCTTGCGGGTGACCCCGTCACTTGGGTAGGGGACCATCGATATCATCACCTGAAATCCGACACGGACGAAGATATTCACAGTCCGGTGCACGGCTTTCCCTACGCCCACATGATGTGGCTGATCCGGAAGCCGCCTGAATTTCGTGAGCGCTCGAAGCGTTATGCGGCCGACGTAAGCAAAATTTGGTACTGCCGGTTGTTTGAACGTGCAGGGATCTACGTCCTGCCCCACCTCGCTGTCGCCACGACTCTCTATTTCACACTTGGATTGGCTGGAATGCTTTGGTGCCTCTACGTGCCGATGCTGGTGATCTACAACGTGACTTGGTCAGTCAATTCGATCTGCCATATGCCCAGACTTGGATACCGCAGCTTCGATACCTCCGATCATAGCCGAAACAATTTCTGGATCGGCGTTTTTGGATTCGGCGAGGGCTATCACAACAATCATCATGCCCAACCGCGTTGCGCGGCACATGGACTCCGGTGGTGGGAGTTTGATCTCACCCGCTATGTCATCTGGATGCTCGAGAAATGTGGCCTCGCCTGGAAAGTGGTCTGGCCTGCGAAAGAAAGCAAAAATTCAGACGCTGTTTCAGCTGAAGGCGCCGCGCTGCTCTTAACCAGCGCCAAGGCAAAGAATTCGATCTAAGGCTCGTAGCCTAAATTCGGAGCCAACCGCTTTTCAATTGCGGCGACCGGCTCGCCTCGCCGCCGCGTCGCATAATCGACGACCTGGTCGCGCGCAATTTGTCCGACGCCAAAATATTTTGCCTCGGGATGTGAAAAGTAAAGACCGCTGACGCTCGCTCCAGGATGCATCGCATACGACTCCGTTAGTTTGATGCCGGCGTTGTTTTCGGCGTCCAGCAAATCGAAAAGTGTTCGCTTCTCCGCGTGATCGGGACATGCGGGATAACCCGCTGCTGGCCGAATACCGCGATATTTTTCGCGAATAAGATCGGCGTGTGACAAATTTTCATCTCGCCCGAATCCCCACGCGAGGCGCGCTTGCTTGTGTAAATGCTCCGCGAACGCTTCCGCGAATCGGTCTGCTAGCGCCTTCGCCAAGATCGCGCTGTAATCATCGTGTGCAGCGGTAAACTCCTTTGCGAGTTCATCCGCGCCGTGAATGGAAACGGCGAAACCACCGAGATAATCCGCTGATTGTGGACCACGGTTTCCGGATTTGGGATTTGATTTCGGCGCAACGTAATCTGCCAGGCAATGATTGAATTGGCCCGCGGGCTTCTGCATCTGTTGCCGCAAAAAATAGAATATCGCGAGTTTCTCTCTTCTCGCCTCATCGACGTAAAGATCGACATCGTCACCGACGGCGTTTGCCGGCCAAAAAGCATGGACGCCGCGCGCTCTCAGCAAATTCTTGGTGACGATTTGTTCGAGAAGTTCTTGCGCGTCGTCGAAAAGTTCGCGCGCCTGTTTACCGACCACCGGATCATCAAATATCGCCGGGTAACGACCGCGCAGTTCCCAGACGTGAAAGAAGGGCGACCAGTCGATGTAGTCTCGAAGGTCGGCAATCGCCGGACAAACTGCGCGCGCACCCGTGAACTCCGGTGTCGGTGGTTGGTAGGCGCTCCAATCTATCGGCGCTCGATTTGCGCGCGCTTCTTCCAGCGTCAGCAATTGTTTTCCCCGAGCCTTCGCCGAATGCTCCTCGCGCAATCGTGCGTAATCGCCCCGCGTTTTCATTTCGAATTCTGATTTCAACTGCTCGTTTAACAGAGAATTTACAACGCCGACCGCGCGCGACGCATCGACAACATGGACAATACTTGACCGATAATGCGGCGCGATTTTCACCGCCGTGTGTGCTCGGCTGGTAGTGGCGCCCCCGATCAGCAACGGCAGATCGAATCCTTCGCGCTCCATTTCCTGCGCTACGTGCACCATCTCATCGAGCGATGGCGTGATCAGCCCACTCAATCCGATCGCATTCGCTTTTTTCTCCCGCGCCGTTTCCAGGATTTTCGCGGCTGGCACCATCACCCCAAGATCGATGACGTCGTAGTTGTTACATTGCAATACGACCCCGACGATGTTCTTGCCGATGTCGTGGACATCGCCTTTCACCGTCGCCATCACGATGCGGCCCTGCGGTTTCGCGCCTGCTGATTTCTCCGCCTCCATAAACGGCATCAGATAGGCGACAGCTTTTTTCATCACACGCGCGCTCTTCACTACTTGCGGCAGAAACATTTTGCCCGAGCCAAACAGGTCGCCCACCACGCTCATTCCGGCCATGAGCGGACCTTCGATGACCTCGAGGGGACGCTTTGATTTTTTTCGTGCCTCTTCCGTATCGGCATCGATGTAATCAACGATGCCTTTTATCAGCGCGTGCTTCAAACGCTCTTCCACTGGTTGCGTGCGCCATGCTTCGTCTTTGATGGGCGTTTTGCCTTTGGTTTTAACCCTTTCAGCAAATTCGACCAGCCGTTCTGTCGCATCAGAGCGCCGGTTTAAGAGCACGTCTTCTACGCGATCGCGCAGGTCCGGCTCGATTTCTTCGTAAACCGCGAGCTGTCCTGCATTGACGATTCCCATGTCGAGACCCGCGCGGATAGCATGAAAGAGAAACGCAGCATGCATGGCTTCGCGCACCGCATTGTTTCCGCGAAACGAAAAGGAAATATTGCTTACGCCGCCACTTACGCGCGCGCCGGGAAGATTCTTCTTTATCCAACGTGTTGCCTCGATGAAATCGACGGCGTAATTGCAATGCTCTTCGAGACCCGTCGCGACAGTCAGAATGTTCGGATCGAAGATGATGTCATTTGCCGGAAAGTTCGCGCGCTTGGTCAAGAGATCATATGCCCGCGCGCAGATGCCAATCTTGCGGTCGAACGAGTCTGCCTGGCCGCGTTCATCAAAAGCCATCACGATGACGGCTGCGCCATGTTGCCGAATCAGTCGAGCCTGTCGAAGAAATTCCTCCTCACCGTTCTTTAAACTGATGGAATTGACGACGGCTTTGCCTTGCACGCATTTGAGGCCTGCTTCGATCACGCTCCACTTCGAGCTGTCGATCATGAGCGGAATGCGCATGATTTCCGGTTCGCTGCCGACCAGGCTCAGGAAACGTGTCATGGTCGCTTCAGAATCGATCATTCCCTCGTCCATATTTATATCGAGGATATTTGCTCCGCCCTGGACTTGTTGACGCGCAACCGTCAGCGCGCCTTCGAGATCGCCCGCCAGAATTAGTTTCGAAAACTTGGGCGAGCCGGTGATATTGGTGCGCTCGCCAATAACAGCGAATCCAAAATCAGGCGTAATCTTCAGCGGCTCGAGCCCGGAAAGCTGGAGAATTGCCGATTGCGGATTGTGGATTGCGGATTGAATCTTTCGCGGTTTGCAATCGCGCACGGCATTTGCGAGTCTGCGCACGTGTTTGGGCGTCGTGCCGCAACAGCCGCCCACCAGATTGAGCCACCCATTTGCTACCCAGGTCGCAACTTTAGGTGTAAATGTTTCTGGAGTTTCAGGAAATCCCGTGGGAGAAAGCGGGTCAGGCAATCCTGCGTTCGGATAAGCGCCCACGTAAAACGGCGCGGTACGCGAAAGTTCTTCTATGAACGGCTCCATTTCAGTCGGACCCAGCGCGCAATTCAGCGCAACAATGAGCGGTTGCGCGTGCGCAATGGAGATGAGAAACGCTTCCACAGTTTGACCGCTCAACGTTCGCCCGGATCGATCCGTCACCGTTCCGGAAATAATCAGTGGAAGCTTCTTTCTGGCTTCTTCAAAAACTTCCGCAATGGCGAAGAGCGCCGCCTTGGCATTCAGCGTGTCGAAAATGGTTTCAACCAACAAAAGATCGACACCTCCTTCGACCAGGGCTTTTGCCTGGTCGAAATAAGTCTGTTTGAGTTGATCGAACGTGACGGCGCGGAAAGCGGGATCGTTTACATCCGGAGACATCGACGCCGCCACGGGAAGGGGTCCCATCGATCCAGCAACAAATCGGCGAGTTCCGGTTTGATCGGCAACACGATCCCTTGCGCCCCGCGCAATTTTAGCCGCCGACAGGTTCATCTCGTGTACGAGCGCGCGGAGATCGACATCGTCCACCACGCGCTGGAAGAAATCGTGGTCCTTGCGGCCGGCAGGCGGTTCTCCGGCAAAAAGGAAATCGTGCAACCCGATCGTCGTGGCGCTGAATGTGTTGGTCTCAATGATATCGGCGCCGGCTTCGAGGTATTGCGTGTGGATTTCCTCAACGATCTCCGGCTTCGTCAGAAGAAGAAGCTCGAGGCTGCCTTTGAGATGCTTGCCCTTCCAATCGCCAAACCGTTGTCCGCGATAATCGTCCTCCGAACGTTTGTAGCGCTGGATCATCGTACCCATGGCGCCGTCGAGAACGACGATGCGTTGGGGCAGAAGTGTTTCCAGGGGATGAAGATCAGTCGCCATTAGTGTGGGGAACTAAACTGCGTTTGTGGCGGTGATCAAGAAACAAATTGACGTATCATGATACGTAGATGTGTTTCGGACAAAGCTCTGGCTCCGTGCTCCACTTAACCCAGTCAGAGATACGTTCCGAGATAGGAAGGTTGACTCGCTCGCCCCCGCTTGCTCGCCTTTAGCTGAGACCACTTTGATAGGCTGCACATTCCGCGCTTTCCAATTATTAGATCGACAATTAAATCAGAGGCGTGGAAGCGCTCCGGCTCTTCAAATTACTCAACCGGGATCAACGCAATACATTTGTCGCTTGCTTTCTGGGATGGGCGCTGGACGCGTTCGATTTTTTTCTCCTCACGTTTGTGATCGCGGCGATGGCGCACGATTTCGGCACGAGCATCGCCAAGCTTAGTTACGCCATCACCCTGACTCTGGCGATGCGCCCGGTCGGGGCATTTATTTTCGGACTGCTGGGCGATCGATTCGGGCGGCGGATCCCGCTCATGATCGACATCATTTTTTACTCGGCCATGGAATTGCTCACGGCGTTTTCGCCGAATTACACCTGGCTGCTGATTTTTCGGGCGCTTTACGGGATCGGCATGGGCGGAGAATGGGGCCTGGGCGCATCCCTCGCGATGGAAACTTTGCCGACGGCGACGCGCGGGTTGTTCTCGGGGATTTTGCAGCAGGGCTATGCCTTTGGTTATCTGCTGGCGGCAGTTGTTTACTGGGCGGTGTTTCCGTTCTTCGGCTGGCGCGGCCTCTTCGTGGCGGGCGTAGTGCCGGCATTCCTTGTCATTTTCATCCGTGCACGGGTGCCGGAATCGCCAGCATGGCTACGTCGCCGCACCGCGCCGACTGATTTTTGGAAAAATGTACTGAGCGTCCTCCAACGGCACTGGGCACTTTTTCTTTACGTCATTCTGCTGATGACGGCGTTCAACGCCATGTCACACGGGACCCAGGACATGTATCAAACGTTCCTCGGCGAACAACGGCACTACGGGGTAACGCAAAAGGCAGCGACCGGGATCATTTATGCCTTTGGCGCGATCTGCGGCGGAACGCTTCTCGGTCATCTCTCGCAAAAATGGGGCCGGCGCCGCGCGATCATCTTGGCGGCCGTGTTCGGAATCCTCCTGATTCCTGCCTGGGTTTTTTCGCCCAGTTTTTCCCTGTTGGTGATCGGCGGATTTGCCATGCAATTCATGGTGCAAGGCGCTTGGGGGATTGTGCCGGTGCATTTGAACGAGCTTTCACCGGGCGAGCTGCGCGGAACTTTCCCGGGGTTTGCTTATCAGCTCGGGAATTTACTTGCCGCGAATACAGCGGTGGTGGAGGCACGGCTGGCCGACCATTTTCGGGACGCGAGCGGGCATCCGAATTATGCGAAAGCGCTGGCGCTCTTTGCGCTCATCATTTTTGTGGCGCTGATCGTGCTGGCCGCGATCGGGCGCGAAGAATGCGGCAAAGAATTCTAATGTTGGGGAGCGGCCGGCGCCGGCTCATGGCCGGCGTTCGCCGGTTGCGGCTGCGCGGCGGCTACTTGGGGAGACGCGTGATACACACCGGGCCCGTAACGTTGTTCGACAATTGCTTCTGCGATTCTCTCCGACAGCAGTTCGCGATATTCGGCGTCGCGTGCGTTGTTGCCCTCGGATCGATTGCTCAAAAATCCGCACTCCACCAAAACCGCTGGATAGTAAGCCAGACGGAGGACGCGGAAATTCGCTGTGTGCACGCCGCGATTTACCGAGTGCGGGATCGTCATCAGCTTCGATTGGATCCGATTCGCCAGGTCAGATGAATTGCCCGAATGATAGTAGGTTTCGAAGCCATGGATGCCACGCCGGCGGGAATCGTTGAAATGAATGCTGACGAAGATGGCATTTTTCTGCGAATTTTCGATGGCGACGCGTTCATCCAGTGAGATGAAAACATCCGAGGATCGGGTCATCACGGTTTTTAATTCCGATTCGCGCAAATTGCGCTCGAGACGCTGGGCCACATCGAGGGTGGCGATTTTTTCGGCGCCTCCAAATCGGCGATACGCCCCATTATCTTTCCCGCCGTGACCCGCATCTACGACCACCGTCGTAAAAGTCTTGCTCGTGTTTTTCGCCGCCTTCGGTGCGGTCGCGCAAGCAGCCAACAGAGTCAGCAGACCGAAGGCAAGAGCGCGGCTGATCAGGCGCGACATTCCGCTTTAATAGCAAAAAGTGCACGCTTTAGCAAAAGTTTTCGGTCGGCAAACTCAGGGGTCTGGTTTTTGATTCACTCCGCCAGCGACGTATTTTCGAGTAATCACACGTAAAAAGCACTTGTTTTTCGCGCTGCTGCAATTAAAGGCACTTACCTCTTTTTATGATGATCCGATTAGCGATTCTGCCGTTGCTCTTGGCGTTGAATTTTTCAATGTGTAAGAGAAATCCAACCACCACCACGAGTTCCGAGCCGGCGAGTTCACCGCCAGCAATAGCCGGCGAGACTGCTGGCGGCAGCCCGGGGCCAGGTGTGGCCGGTGCCGCGCCGTCCCCGAAAATCACCAAGACCGTTGTCGATCAAACAGCGCAGACCATTATCTTTTGTTATCATCGTTTAGTCGACAAAATTCGCTATCCGGGGACCGAGATCACACCAGCCGATTTCGAGGCGCAGATGAAACAACTCAAAGATGCCGGGATCACCGTAATCAGCATGCAAGATTTGCTGGCATGGCGGCGCGGCGAAAAAAATATACCGCCGCGATGCGCGGTCATCAGCTTCGATGATGGCTGGAAATCTCAATACGAGGTTGGATGGCCGATCATGAAAAAATTTGGATATCCGTTTACGATGTTCATTTATACCGAAGGCGTACGTGGAGGAAGCTTGGGCGGCGGAGAGGCGATCACGTGGGAACAGCTTGCCGACATGCGTGACAACGGAGTCGATATCGAAGCGCATACTGCAACGCATCAAGACTTGCGCGAAGGGCATAATATAATGCTGGCTGCTCCCGGCGGGAAGAGGACCAGAACGAAACTGACCGGACCAGCGTACGAGCAATGGGTCCGAAATGAAGTTGTCGGCTCCAAGGAACTGCTCGAGCAGCGGCTCGGGATCAAAGTGAATTGTTTCGCCGTTCCCTTCGGCAATTATAACGAGCACGTCAAAGAACTTGCGCGAAATGCCGGGTACGAAGCGATGTTTACCGTTTACGGTCAGCCGATTACCTTTACCTCTCCGCTCGATGCGCTTGGCCGTTACGCGATTGAAGCGAACAAGCCGAAAGTATTCGTTGACGCGGTCAAGATGATTGGCACATCCACTGGTGGAGCGTCCGCGGTTGCTGAAGTCGGCGCGGCCAATCTCTCGACTCAACCGGCGGATGGCGAAACCATTCGCACAGCGCTTCCCCTTATCAAAGCGAACCTCAGCCGCGTCGGCGCAATCGAGCCCGGCAGCGTGCAAATGCGCGTCAGCGGACTTGGTACCGTACCCGTTAGTTACGATCCGAAAACCGGCACGATTTCATATCAGGTGACCCAAAAATTGCGCGGGAACTCGTGCACGGTGATTGTTAGCGCGAAATCCGAAGGCAAAAAAGTCGAGGCGCACTGGACTTTCGGGATTGACGCGGCGGCCGCGGCTGCACCGGTGTCCGCAGCGGCAAAATCGACGCCAACTCCGAAGAAGTGAGGTGGATCGAGCGCTCCGCGCTCGATGGTGCGAGTGGCGGCGAAGCTGGATTATTTTAGCATCGCCCGTGGAGCGGCCGATCGACCTTTTCGCTCAAACGCAGCGTGATTTTCTAACATTATGTTTTCCCAACTCGGCGATACGCTTCAGGACATTTTCAAAGAACTGCGCGGCCACGGCACGATCAGCGAATCGAACATCGACGCTGCCTTGCGCCAGGTTCGCCTGGCTTTACTTGAGGCTGATGTTGATTTTCAAGTCGCGAAGAAATTCATTGGCCGGGTGAGGGGAAAGGCGCTCGGGGAAGCTGTCCTTCGCAGCATCACGCCGGGCCAGCAGATCGTGAAAATCTTCCATGATGAGTTGACTGCGCTCCTCGGAAGCGACGCTGCGCCACTCGATCTCGAAAAACCGGCGCGGATTTTGATCGTAGGACTCAACGGTTCCGGCAAGACGACTTCGTCCGCTAAGCTGGCGCGTCTTTTGAAGAAACAAGGTCACGCGCCGGCTTTGATTGCGTGCGATTTGCAACGGCCGGCCGCGATTGAGCAACTCGCGATGCTGGGAAAGCAGATTGAAGTCCCCGTTTACACTCCCGATCCGACTGAGAGGAATGTTCAACGCGTCGCCGCCGCTGCACTTGAATGGCGTGACCCAGACGGAGCTAACATCGACATTTTCGACACGGCGGGCCGGCAAGAAATCGATGAAACGCTGATTCAGGAACTCAAAGAGTTGAAGCAATTTTTGCAACCGCAGGAGATTTTGCTTGTAGTCGATGCTGCGACCGGCCAGCAGGCAGTCAGCGTCGCAACCCATTTCAACAACGCTTTAGAAATCACGGGCATCATTTTGACCAAGCTCGATGGTGACGCACGCGGCGGCGCGGCTTTGTCGATGCGTGAAGTGACGCGGTGTCCAATCAAATTCGCCGGGATCGGCGAAAAACTCGACCAATTCGAGCTGTTCGTTCCAGAGCGGCTGGCCGGCCGGATTCTCGGAATGGGCGACGTGATTGGTCTGGTCGAGAAAGCGGCCGAAGCGGTCGATGAAGAGGAAGCCGCGCGCCTGGAACGGAAGCTGCGAACTGCCTCTTTCGATTTTAATGATTTCCTGGCCCAATTTAAAATGATGCGAAAGATGGGTCCGCTGGAGAATATTCTTGGCATGTTGCCCGGCATGAGTAACGTGCAGGGCCTTTCGGTCGACGAGAAGCAGCTGAAGCGCACGGAAGCCATTGTGCTTTCGATGACGAGCGAAGAGCGGACGCGCCCAGACATTCTAAATGCCCGGCGTCGTCAGCGCATCGCGCGTGGCAGCGGCAGCACCGTGACGGAGGTAAACGATTTGCTTCGGCGCTTCGGTCAAATGCGCAAGATGATGAAAAGCGCGGGCAAAATGAAAAAGATGATGGCGCAAATGGCGCGAATGAAAACTTAACATGGCAGTTTCAATCAGATTACGCAGAGAAGGAGCAAAGAATCGCCCGTATTACAAAGTGGTGGTGGCCGACAGCCGCAGCCCACGCGAAGGGAGATTCATTGAGATCATCGGCACGTACGATCCCAAAAAACCTGGGCACAACAGCACGTTGAAAGTGGATCGCGCGGAATACTGGATCGCGCGCGGCGCCCAGCCATCGGACACCGTGCGGAGCTTGCTCAAGAAAAATAAGAAGCCAGGCGTGCCTGCGCCGACACCGGCCGCGGCAACGCCAGCCCCTGCCGAACCAGAGCCCGCTCCGGTTGCTCCTCCCGACACATCGGCATCCACGCCTGAAGCGACGTGAAAGAATTCCTCGAGTTCGTCATTCGACAATTGGTCGAATATCCCGATGAAATGATGCTCTCGGAAATTCCCAGCGGAAAAACTACGATCTTCAAGTTGCAAGTACGACAGAGCGACGTCGGCCGCGTGATTGGCCGTAATGGCCAAACCATTCATGCGATTCGCGCGTTGCTCGCTAGTTCGGCCGCGCGGCATGGCCAACGGGCCACGCTCGAAATTGTGGAGTAGTTTTTCTGTAAGGGGCGCTCTGCGAGCGCCGATTTCTTTCATTCTGGCGGTTATAGACCGTCGCTACAGTGTTGAAGGTTTCTTAATGAAGATCGACATCCTGACGTTATTCCCGGAAATCTGCCGGGCTCCGCTGAGCGAAAGCATTATGAAGCGGGCGCAGGAGAATGGAATTATCGATCTTCGCATTCATAATCTGCGCGACTGGACGAAGGACAAACATCACATTGTCGATGACGCTCCATTCGGCGGCGGGCAGGGGATGGTCATGAAACCAGAGCCAATTTTTGCGGCCGTAGAAACACTGGTGGGGCAAATTGACGAAAAATCGAAAACCGAAAACCGAAAACCGAAAATTATCCTGATGTCGCCGGCTGGACGCCGTTTTGATCAATCCATGGCAAAGCGATTCTCGCCCGAACCACATCTTATCGTTATCTGCGGTCATTACGAAGGGGTCGATCACCGCGTTGTCGAACATCTTGTCGATGTTGAAATTTCCATCGGCGACTATGTGCTCACAAATGGTGCGATTGCTGCGGTTGTTCTGGTTGATGCAATCGTACGTTTGCTGCCTGGCGCGCTCGGCCACGAACAGTCGGCAGCGGATGATAGTTTCAGCGCCGATTTGCTCGAAGCACCGCAGTACACGAGACCTGCAGAATTTCGCGGGTGGAGAGTTCCGGACGTTTTGCTTTCAGGAAATCACGCTGAGATCGCAGCCTGGCGCAAAGAGGAGGCGCTCAAACGCACACGTGAGAACCGGCCAGATTTATTAGCTAGGGACGGTTCGCCTGAACCGCCCGCCACAGATGCAAACACGGACCACGCGGACGATTGAGGTAAATCACCCATTCCTGACTAGCTAACACGTCCGAGAATTACGCAGGCATTAATTCCGCCGAACCCAAACGAATTGCTCATCACGTAATTCAATTTTGCCTCGCGCCCGTGATTTGGAACGACATCAAGATCGCAAGCCGGATCGGGATTCTGATAGTTGATCGTTGGCGGAATCCACTGCCGATCCAGGGCAAGTGCACAAAGCGCAGCCTCAATCGCACCCGTCGCGCCGAGCGGATGTGCGTAATACCCTTTCGTCCCGCTGACTGGAATTCGCTGCGCATCCTCGCCAAACACTTGTTTTATCGACATCGTTTCAGCACCATCATTTAGCTGCGTTGAGCTGGCATGTGCATTGATATAGTCAATCTGTTCGGGAGCCAGTTGCGCATCCGCCAATGCTTCACGCATCGCGCGAATGCATGAATCACCGCTTGGCAGAGGCGCGGTCATGTGGAAAGCATCGTTGTTTAAGCTGTAGCCGAGTACCTCTGCATAGATGTGTGCCCCGCGTGCCCGAGCGTGTTCAATCTCTTCAATGATAAGAGAAGTGGCGCCTTCGCCCATGACAAATCCATCGCGCAACAGGTCGAACGGGCGACAAGCCAACGCAGGATCGCCCGACCAGCGGCTCATCGTTTTAATGATGTCAAATGCTCCGACTGTGATGGTTGTGAGAGGGGCCTCCGCTCCTCCGGCGACGATCACATCGGCGAAATCATCCCGAATATAACGGAGCGCTTCGCCCACTGATACTGTACCGCTGGCACAGCTATTCGAGTTTGTTGTGCCTACGCCGCGAAAACCGAATTCAATCGCAACGTTCGAATGGGCTGACCCACCAAAAACCTGGACAGCGAGCGTGGGTTGAACTCCGCGGGCGCCCTTTTTCAAATACCGGATGTATTGATCTTCGGCCTTGCAGACGCCACCCAGTGCGGTGCCAAAACTGACCCCGACGCGATGCTGCGGTTTTTCGCGGGAATATTCGAACCGCGCGTCATCGAGCGCGAGTTTCGCCGACGCGACGGCGAACTGCGCATAGCGATCAAGCCGTTTTAAACGGTGCGGCGGGAAAAATGCCTCCGGGTCCCAATCGCGAATCTCGCCTGCGCAACGCACGCGGAAAGCGCTGGGATCGAAGCTTGCGATGCTGTTGATACCGCTCTTCTCGGCGAGAATTCCGTTCCAAAACTTTTCGCGCCCATGTCCGACGCAAGTGATTGGACCGATCCCAGTGATGACAACACGTCTTCGACTCATGCGGCAACCTTGTTCGCACTTTCTTCGACGTATGACTTCATGCAGCGCAATGTTTTACTGGCGATCTGATCAATGAAAAAATCACCGATAATTTTGTCGGCAATCGGGGCCAGTAGATTCACCCGAAAAGCCAAATCGTGTTTAATCTCGACCAGCACTCCGGTCGGCGCATCCTGAAATGTCCAAACTACGCGCATTCCTTTGGTGAAGGCTTTTAAATGATGAAAGTGAATTTCAAAGCGATCGGGATCGATAATTTGCTCGGAAGTCCAGGAAATCGGAATACCGGAGCGGGTTGCCGCCATCACAACAATATTCCGGTTCGGGCTTCGCTCCAGATAACGAATGTATCGATAGTGCGGCAGGATTTGCGACCACAACTCCAGGTTCGCGGCCGTTTCGAAGATTGTTCTCTTCGGCGCGCGCATGATAATGGAATTGATCTTGCGCATTCGAGTGATGCTAACAGTAAAATGCCAACCCGCATCGACTATCGATGTCGCGTAGCGTCAATGGAACAAAGGACAGTTCGTCGAAAATCATTTTAGCGAAAGGAGAAAAACATCGCGCGACGTATTAAAGACCGCATTCGCGCTGACGAAATGTTGCAGATCTGGTGATTGCACAACCTCGCGGTTAAGGGGGCAGGGGAACCTGCCACACCCGACCTCCGCGACGAGAAGGCCACCCCGCGTGAGGCCCATTCGTCAGATGCATCACCTGATCGGGACAAATTCTCCGCCATTCAGGCGGGCCTTCTCGTGATGCTGACGTTTAGCTTAGCGCCCGTGTCCGTGCCCAACCGACATTGTCGCGGTCCGTTGCGACAGTCTCGCGGACTGTTGCAACACCCTGTTGGTTTGTTGGAAGCACGCAACGTCGTATTGGCTCACAACGTGCGTATTACCAGACGAGATGCCACCCTGGGTGGTAGGATTCGCATAATGGGCACTTGCGGTGCTGTCCTCGTTAAACACCGAGTGTGCGGGCAAATTCGTCGTTTTGCCCGGGGTTACCATTGTAACCGAACACGACTGGGTTGGCTGTCCCTTGGTCACGCCCGTGTGCGGATCTAAGGCGAGCGCAACACCGCCAAGTGTACAGCACACAACTATTGCTAATATGGTTATTAATCTCGTTTTCATACCCTGGGATCGGAAACGCCTCGGTCGAGGGCCGCGCCGCAAAAGTAACAACATTGTTACTTTTTGAGAATTCCAATCCCGGGGTCGACGGCGGTTGCGGACAACGCAGTAGCGCGGTCATCCTGTAGAATTAAGGAGCCAGGTTCGACCCACGAAAGTGCGCCGCCTTCATGTCAGTTAACGCGAGTGAATCACAATATGAAACCGCAGAAACATCGTCCACCCACACTGCGGGCAACGCGCGCGTCCTTATATGAGCATTCGTGTATTTTTCCTTTTGCTAACTGCCGTGTTAGGCCGCATCGGCCTGAGAAGGCGGACTGGCCGGTCACAACATCTAGCAAACGCGGACGGCGGCGTCGGCATCGTTCGCCAGCCCTTGCATGTACGCAAAGAACGCCCCCGATTGACCTTTGAAGAGCCCCATGTCCGTAAGGAACGTGAGCGCACCATTAGCAACGCCTTCTGTCTTGGTTGGCCGAATGATCGAAACAATCGGAAGACTTCGACTGAGGAACGGGCATGGCTCTGGCATGATCAGATTGGTTTGGAAGAGCTCGCCGCCAAATGGAGGAGAGTTCAGATCAGGGAATGTCACCGATACACCGGTTACCGGATCGACCGCACTCACCGGCGGTGCGTTGCCTGCCTTGTCCGACCACGTTTGAAAGTGCATTGTTTCGGTGGGGCCGATGCTGATCAGAATCCGCAGTACCTCTACGCTCGAGGCCCGCTGTGCCAGCGAGGGATAAAGGCTGTTGCCACCTTGTTGTAGGAAAGCTTTATGCTTTGTGTCGGCGTCGGTTCTGGGAATCGCCGTATGCTCCCCAATCGCCAAACTTGGGACCGCCTGCGGAAAGGTGAAGGCCGGATCCAAGTCAGGGTTATGGTTATCGTCGCGATAGCGCGTCCACCAGCTGGTATCAAGCGTGAGCTGGGTCAGGTTGGTAAGCCGTTTCCCGATCAGGGCGGTGTCAACGCCGGTGGCAGTGCTGCCCATCAGGGTGCGAAACGAATCGAGATTTGCTGGATCTGCTCCCTGGGAGACCAAGTACGCGTTCAGGAAATTGTGGTGAGTGATCTCATCATCCGTGTTGTCGTGGATGTACACGTCCATGTCCTCATCAAGGACTTGAATGGCCTTGGTGTAGAGTGCATTGCCGCTGCCGCCTCCGACTTCGCCGTCGTTGATTCCGCCGAGTTCGTTGTATTGGATCCAAAAGTCGGCCTCGAGTATTTCCAACGCCGCTGGGAAACGGAGCAAGGCCGCATCTCCCGTACTGAGACTCGCTCTTGCCGTCCGAGTGTTAATGAAAAATCCCGCGCCAATTGTTCCTGCTCCA
>QHOQ01000119.1:2832-11063 GCA_003219355.1 Verrucomicrobiota bacterium | reverse complement strand
CTACGGTTGCATCCGGATGAAATCGAGCGACGTCGCTGCTCTATATAATCAGCTTACGCTTGGCTCGATCGTGCAAATTGTTCCTGATCGTTTGCCCAAGGTGCCAAAGGCCGCGCCGGTGCCATCGAGTAGCACGCTGGTGGCGGTGGCTGAAAGGGCAAATGGCCAGGATCAGCTTGGCTCCGCATCCGCGCCGGCTCCACTCAGCGTCGAACAAATGCGAATGAGGGGAGCGCTCGCTGCAGAGCGACAAAAAAGTCAAGCTCGCGGCGAACAAACGAACACAACGCGCGGGTCTATTGTGCGTCCGATAGATAAAGGGCCGCCTGCGCTGAACAAGGGCGCGGTAACCGCCCAAAACAGTCCGGGCGCATAAGGGTAATCAGTCGGCGCCATTTGGGTGAGAGTGCGAGCTCTTGACAATCGCAATTGCGACCGCGAGCGTCCACGTTTCACAATTTCTTGTAATCAATGGCCAACACGAGATCAGCTGCCAAGCGCACCCGCCAGACATTGAAGCGCTCACTCCGCAATCGCAGTGTGGTGACACGTCTGCGCACAATGCAAAAACAGGTGCGTTCCTCAGAAATGCCCAACTTTGATGGAATTCGCGCGGTCATCTCGGCGATCGATAAAGCTGCAAAGCGCAGGATCATTCATCGCAATACTGCTAATCGCCGCAAAGCGCGACTCAACAAAGCGCTCGCCGCCGCATCCACGAAGTAGTTTTAGAGTCGACTCTTAAACTCGCGCCGCGGTCCCATCAGGGCCTGGAGCAAATCGTCTTTGCATCTGTCGCGAGACGGCTAGATTCTCCCGAATGATTCCGGCTCTTCTTCTCGTATTTTCGGCCGTCGCTTATCGTGTGACGTCAGGCCTTTTGATTCATTCCGGCGCAAGCTGGCTTTCCAATTTTGCGCCGCTTGCGGCCATCGCCCTCTGCAGCGCAGCGTACTTTCCAAAAAAATACAAATTCGCCGTGCCGTTTGTTACCCTTTTTATTTCCGACGCGGTGCTTAATTTTCGCTACGGTGCGCCCTTGCTCGATCCGCAGATTCTCTGTCGCTATTTGGCGCTCGCCCTGATCGGATGCATCGGGCTTCTTCTACAGAATCGTGCGTCCCTGAAGACGCTTCTCCCGGCTTCAGTCGTGGGATCTACAATTTTTTACGGAATCACGAACGCGTTCTCGTGGTTAAGCGATCCAGGCTACGCGAAAAATTTGGCAGGACTCGTGCAGGCGGTCACGGTGGGGTTGCCTCAGTACAGCGCGACCCCGAGCTGGATGTTTTTCCGCAACTCGCTCCTGAGCGATCTCGTTTTCACGCTGCTCTTTATTGTTTGCATGAACCTGGGCCGAAGCGCTGAACGGTCGCGTGCCCGCGCTGCGGTTCCGCGCACGGCGTGATCGCCATGCAGTCGGTAGAGCAGCGCGACGAAGTCGAGATGCTTTCGCTGATGCTATTGATCCGGCGGTTTGAGGAACGCGCCAGCCAGCAGTATCAAGCGCAGAAGATCGGCGGTTTTTGTCATCTTTACATTGGTCAGGAGGCTGTTGTGGCCGGCGCGATCGCGGCCGTGCGCGACGATGATTACGTCATCACCGCTTATCGCGATCACGCGCACGCTCTTGCTCGCGGCACGAGCGCCGATGCGTGCATGGCGGAGCTTTTTGGAAAGGAAGCCGGTTGTTCGCGAGGCTTGGGCGGTTCGATGCATTTCTTTAACCGGCAAAATCACATGTACGGCGGTCACGCGATTGTCGGTGCCCACGTCCCACTGGCGGTTGGGCTGGCCTTTGCCATTAAGTACCGCGGCGAAGATCGCGTAACTCTGTGTTTCTTCGGGGACGGTGCGATCAATCAAGGCTCTTTCCACGAAGCCTTGAATCTAGCTGCGCTTTTCAAGTTGCCGATCGTTTTCATTTGCGAAAACAACCTCTTCGCCATGGGTACCTCGGTGAAAAGATCGACATCGCTCAAGCAGATTGTCGATCGGGCGGAGGGGTACGACATTCCCGGTGAGATTGTCGATGGAATGAACTTCCGCGAAGTTCGCGATAAGATCGCCGAGATTGTGAATTCCATCCGCAAGGAGCCGCATCCGGCGTTCGTTGAAATTCGCACTTATCGCTATCGTGGCCACTCGATGTCCGATCCGGCAAGTTACCGGACCAAGCAGGAACTGGAGAAATATCGACTCGACGATCCAATCACGCGTTTGCGGGCGCAGCTCACGCGGGAGGGGAAACTAACGAACGAACAATTCGATCAAATCGACAAGCACGCCAAGGAGACAGTGCTAGCCTCGGTAAAGTTTGCTGAGAAAAGCCCGCAGCTGCCGCTCGATAAGCTTTACGATTATACTTACGCCAACGGGGCAAAACCGTGAGGGAAATTACCTATCGTCAGGCGCTCAATGAAGCGCTCGCGGAGGAGCTGGAGCGCGACCCGGATGTTTTCCTCATGGGCGAAGAGGTTGCGGAATACAATGGCGCTTACAAAGTGAGCCAGGGCTTGCTCGAGCGGTTCGGGCCAAGACGCATCATCGACACTCCGATTAGCGAAAACGGATTCGCGGGCCTGGGCGTTGGCGCCGCGATGGTCGGATTGCGGCCGATTATTGAGTTCATGACGTTTAGCTTTTCACTGGTCGCGTTTGACCAGGTTGTGAACAACGCCCCAAACATGTTCACGATGTCGGGTGGACAGTTCAACATTCCCATCACATTTCGCGGGCCGAACGGGCCCGCGCATCAACTTGGCGCGACCCATTCGCATGCCACCGAACCGCTCTATGCCAACTCGCCCGGCTTGAAAATTTGCACGCCCGCTACCCCACGTGACGCGAAAGGCTTGTTGAAAACAGCTGTGCGCGACAACAATCCGGTGCTCGTCTTGGAAGCGGAACTTCTTTACAGCTCGAAAGGAATGGTCGAGCCGCCGGATGAGGAACTTCTCATTCCGCTCGGGCGCGCCGAGGTGAAGCGCGAAGGCAGCGATGTCTCGATCGTCTGTTATGCGCAGACTGTTCGGCTCGCGCTTGCGACAGCGGCAAAGTTGGAAGAAGAGGACATCTCCGCGGAGATTGTCGACCTTCGCTCGATCAAACCCCTGGATGAAAAGGCGATTTTCGATTCAGTCGCGAAAACGCATCGCGTCGTGATTGTTGAACAGGACCGACCGTTCTGCGGAGTTGGCGCGGAAGTGTGTTATCGGATTCAAGAAAATATTTTTGATGAGCTCGATGCGCCGATCCTACGCGTATCCCAAAAAGATGTGCCGATGCCTTACAACGAGCGGCTCGAAAAAGCCGTCCTGCCGAATGCGGATAAATTGATCGCGGCCGTGAAGAAAGTTTGTTACGCGTGATCGTCGATCGTCACTTCAACCGTTCAACGATTTAACGTTTCAACGAATCACATGCCTGAGATTCAGATGCCTAAACTGAGCGACACGATGACCGAGGGCACTCTTGTGGTGTGGAAGAAGAAGAAGGGTGACACAGTTTCAGCCGGCGAAGTGCTCGCCGAAATCGAGACCGATAAGGCGACCATGGAATGGGAGTCGCCCGAGGACGGAACGCTTAGTGAAATTTATGTCGAAGAAGGCGGCAAGGTAAACGTCGGCGACAAGATCGCGTTCATCGGTGGCGAAGGAGAGGAGGCGCCCAAGAAAGAGGAAAAAGGGAAAGAGGAAAAACCGGAAGTCGAAGAGGAGAAGGAAGAAGAGAAAGCGAAGCCTGAGAAAGAGGAAGCAAAAAAGGAGCCGGAGAAAAAGGAGGAGAAGAAAGAAGAGCCAAAAAGAGAGCCTGAGAAAGGCGAGCCGAAGAAGGAAAAGAAAGAGAAAGCTGTAGAGGCAGGCGTGCCGCCTGCGCAGCCGACACGGCTGCCACCACAGAGAGAAGAAGCGCGTGTGAGAGCGTCGCCTGTCGCGCGACGAATCGCTGCCGAGCTCGGGGTCGATCTTTCGGGTGTGAAAGGCACAGGGCCGGATGGTCGCGTGACGGAAACCGATGTGCGTGCGGCGGCGAAATCAAAAGGCGCTGCGCAAAAAGTTCCCGCCCCCTCGATCAAGGCTGGCGAGAGCGCACGGATTCAGCTCTCCGGCATGCGCAAGATTATTGCGCAACGCCTCGTCGAAAGCCTTGGCCCGGTTCCGCATTTCTATCTCAACATCGATATCGACGCTGGCCCGCTCATGGCCGCGCGCGAGGAATTGAAGTCCGCCGGCGAAGGAGCGGAAGCATCGAAAATCACTGTCAACGATTTCGTTTTGAAGGCAGCGGTCGAAGCCGCAGTCAAAGTGCCAAGAGTAAATGCGTCTTTCGATGGCGATGCAATTGTCCAGTACGCCGATGTCGATCTCGGCATTGCGGTCGCGATTGAAGATGGGCTATTGACGCCTGTCGTTCGCGCGGCGCAAAACAAATCGCTTCGCGAAATCAGCGAAGCGGTAAAAGACCTCGCGCACCGGGCGCGCAACAAACGGATGAAGCCGGAAGAATTTCAAGGCGGTACATTCACCGTTTCAAATCTTGGCGGCATGGGAGTCGACAGTTTTTCAGCAGTCATCAATCCGCCGCAAGGTTTCATCCTTGCGGTCGGCAGGATCACAAAGACACCGATAATCGACGATGGTGACCAAATCGTCGCCGGCCATCGCATGACAATCACGATGAGCTGCGATCATCGCGTGGTCGACGGGGCTCTCGGCGCGGCATACCTAAAAGAACTCCGTCATTTGCTCGAGAATCCCGCGCTCTTGTTGGTTTGAAGGAGCGTTGGAGATCTTGTGCGGACAAGGTGTCCACGTGAGCTAACGGGCTTGAAAATTGGCGTGACCTGATCGGCTGAGTAACACGAGGCACTACGCACCTGCGGTTTCCCACGTCATGAAATCATCGAGGCTTTGCCGGGTTTTAGCGGCCACAAATTCGATCACGGTCGCGTCATCGACAAAGCCAAGGAACGGGGTCTCATCAGGAATTAAATCGAACGGGTCAACCAAATAATTGAGACCGGCTACGATCCATATAAGAGCATCATTCGAAACCTGGCGGTATTCACCGCGCTCGTACGCGCGGACCAGCCGCAGCATCGTCTGAAGATACGGCCAATTTTCCTTGAACGGCTGCCTGGGGAGCGACGCCGCCTTTTTCGCGACTCGTTCAAAAAGCGAGCGCAGGCCGCCGGAACCGGCGATACACAATTTTGCTTCGCTGAGCGCCCGGGCAAACGCGTCGCTGCGCAGGGCCGGTTTCTGATAGGAAACGTGGCTTTCGGCGCGCGATTTCGTTTTCGCTTTTCTCATCAGATGAGATGAAAGCATTTCGCTTCGCGAATGAGAAGCCGATTCTTGATTAAGGTTTTGTTGCCAGAATTAGCGGTGAAGGCCCGGGTGCTTTCAGTAATCGGGCCTTTTTGAACCCCGCTTCTCTGAGCCATCCTTTGATTTCGCTGAAGCTGAACGTGTCGCCTTTCTCCGTATTCACGAGCATTTGGACGGCGAACATTAGAGGGGGCAACGGCTGGGTCCGTTCGTCGTTCACGAGCCATTCGGCAATAGCGATGATGCCGCCAGATCTGAGCGCTGCGAAAGTTTTCTTCAATAGTCTCCGACTCCTTTCCTCGCCTTCGCTATGCAAAATGTGGCCGAGCGTTGCGATGTCGTAACCATCTCCGAAATTCGCTTCCTGCAGGTCGCCCTCGATGAATTTGAAGCGATCGGTCACGCCGAATCTCCGCGTGATGCGTTTGGTCGTCGGAATCATTCCGGCCCAATCGACCGCAGTGACTTGCACGTTCCGAGAATTTTGCGCGAGCACAATTCCCCAAATTCCCGAGCCGGCGGCAAGATCGAGGACGCGTATTTCATTTTTCGTCTTCGCGAGTTTCAAATGATCGGCAAGCGTCTGCGCCGTGGCGTAACTCATCGGAATGATATTTTCGAGCAAGCCGGAGAAGAATTCGGTGCCTTGGCCCTCTTGATTCACGGTCTGCGCTGGCCGGCCGGAGCGGACGACATCGCTTAGCTGTAACCACTTCGACACAAGCTGCGTCACGTTTAGGCTGAAGAAACCGGCGAGCGCGCCAGGTCTGTTGCTTACGAGAAATGCTTCACTTTCAGGAGTGAGCGAATATCTTTGACGTCCATCTTTCTTTAAAAGTTCGAGGCCGACGAGCGCGCCCATGATCGCGCGCAGGCCGCGTATGGAAGCACCTGTTTCCTGACTGACCTCCTCGACTGTTTTCGCGCCGCTTTGAAGTGAATCGAAAACTTCATTACTGGCGGCTGCGCCAATAATGAGCGGTGGCGCGTAAGCGAAACCAAATTGCATTAGACGTTCGAATGTGACTCGATCTTTTTTAGGACGTTTCATCGGCAGGTTTGATTTGAAATTTCGAGATAGTAAATCGACAGATAGCGAGCACGCATGCGCTAGCAAATCCACTGGGTCGTATGGAACAATTCCACTGAGAACCACTTTGCGCATGATCCGGTTTGTGATTCACGCGACGCGCAGCGTCATTGGCGATCAAAGCATGCGGCGCAAGACAATGTTTGTTATGCTCGTCATTGCGCTCATCTTTTTGTTCTGCGGGTCGACATTTTTGCAACCATCGTTGAATCCGCGCGACCATCCCGGTTGGTTCATTCTATTTTGGATCGCGTGCGCGTGGCTTACGCTGACGGCCCTTTTACTGTCGGTTTTTGATTTGCTAATGCTGAGAATAGAGGCGCGGAAAACGCAAAGAACCTTGCGCGATAAGCTTTCCCAAATTGAAACTCCAGACTCGCCAAACGCAGAAGACAACGAATAATTCCAATGTGAGCACGGAATCCGCACCGGCTGCGATTTCGCGCGGCGGCTGGAAACTTCGTGAGCAAATGGAGACCGATGAACGACGCGTGCTCGCCTCGTTCGCGCAAAAATCTGGCGATTCACGTGGCCGAAAATATCGTGAACCGAGTCATGCATACCGCACGGAATTTCAGCGTGATCGAGCACGGATCATTCACTCCCGTGCCTTCCGCCGGCTGGAATACAAGACCCAGGTTTTCCTGAACGGGACCGGCGATCATTTGCGCACGCGTTTGACGCATTCGATCGAGGTCGCGTCGATCAGCCGGACAATTGCGCGGTCGTTATCGCTGAATGAGGATCTGGCGGAAGCGATCGCGCTCGCACATGATCTCGGGCATCCGCCCTTCGGCCATTCCGGCGAAGAGATGCTGGCCGAATGTATGCGAGCCCACGGTAGCTTTGATCATAACCGGCAAAGCTTACGTGTGGTGGAACTGCTCGAAAGCGCGTATCCGAATTTTGCTGGATTGAACTTGACCTTCGAAGTGCGTGAAGGTTTGCGAAAACACCAGGCCTTCTATGATCCTCCCACGCCAGCAGAAGAGAAGTATCGTTGTCCATCACTAGAAGCGCAGATCGCGAACCTGGCGGACGAGATTACTTATTACAGTCACGATCTCGACGATGCAGTCGATTTTGAAATCTTGAGCGCGCCGCAACTGGAAGAAGATGCGGTGTGGCAACGAAGCCATCGCGCGGTCCTTGCGCGTTATCCCGGGGCCCGCGAACCCGAACTTCACAAACTTATCATTCGCGACATCATCGACGTGGAGGTCCAGGACGTCGTTACCACCAGCGCGCAATCGATTGTCGATGCTGGGGTGCAAAGCGCAGATGAAGTGCGCAAGCAACAAGCGCCGCTGATTCGCTACAGCGATTACTTATTGGAAGCCAACCGCGAGTTGCGACGCTTTTTATATGAGAATGTTTACTACCATCCCCGCGTGGCCGCGGTCAACCGGCGAGCATGTGAGATGCTGAGGAAAGTTTTCGAAGCGTACGTTGTCGACCCAGACCGCCTTGGCGAGGCGGCCACAAAAAGGATTGAAGCGGAAGGGCTGCATCGGACAGTCTGCGATTACATCGCCGGAATGACCGATCGATATTTGATGGAGGAATACGCACGGATGAAGCCGGAATAGCGGAGGGATCGACGGACATCTATAGCTCCGCTGTTCCACTACTTCATTTCTATTACGCGGTCCCGCTGCCACTTTCTTCGCGCAAATATTGGATCACGAGACGCAGCCGCTGATTTAGGGAAAGCTCTTCCAGAACGCGTTGCCGGCGGAGGGCATCGCTCACGAAAGTTGAGGCGACCAGATCGGCGAGCATTTCCGGATCACTCAAATCTGAGAGGTAGC
>QHOQ01000119.1:0-2807 GCA_003219355.1 Verrucomicrobiota bacterium | reverse complement strand
TTTCGGAGGTAGTTGTCGTCGCCCGGCTCCTTTGAGGTTCGAATAAAGCTCCATGACCTTTGTGGCGAGCGCTTCGGTTTCGACCGAGGGAACTGAGTCAGATTCGAGTGGCTCAATCGTCGCAATCGGGAACGGTGCTTCCTGATCAAAGTCCGCGAGTTGGACGCGCTCTAGTCCTTGGAGAATTAGATTCGAGGTGCCATCGCTCCGTGAAACGCAGGCGCGAATGAGGCCGATGCCCGCGGTGTGAAAAAAATCGTCCGGCGATTGCCAGTCTGTGCAGTGAGATTTGATCAACGCCACGCAAAACATGCGGTGGTGACCAAGCGCGTGCTTCAGCATCTGCCGGTAGCGCGGCTCGAAAATGTAAAGCGGGAGCAGCGCGTGTGGAAAAAGCAAAGCGCCAGGCAACGGCATGACTGGCACTTGTCCAGGCAAAATTACAGATTCATCCATGTGCTTCGCGATTATAAAATATACGTGCTGCGGGAATCGCAGGCAGTCCTCACACTTTCAAAATACCCGTGATCGGACCTCAACCAATTCCAAATTCCGAAGGCGCGAAGTTGTTCGAGCGACATTTGACCTTCGACGTGGGTCTGGCCAAGCGACGCATAGATAAGCCCCGAGCCGCAATGTGCGAGAAGAACGCGAGAGATCGCGCCAAGTTTTCCGATTCCCATGATACTGACAGTAAGCGCGACGTCTTTCTTTGCCATGAAGTCAAGCAGTCGCGCGAGTTGGGCCAGCGTGTCCGTGCGGGTGGCAACCTTGAAAACGTCTGCGCCCCATGATTTCGCAGCCCGCGCTTTCGTCTGCAACGTCCGCGAGGGTGGCGTGGATTTCAAATTGTGATATGAAATGATGCGACGAATATTTCTGGACCCCGCCAGTTTGAGTATCGATCGAAGGGTGGGCGCCGAGCGCAGCTCGACATCGACATAGCGGGCCCGGGGCAGAAAACGGGAAAGCAGATCGCGCCGATGCTGGATCGACAATTTGTTTGCGCCGCCCTCTTGCGGATGCCGCGCGGTAATGATGACTGGTGTGCGTAATTTCGAGACCTTATTTTCGACCGCATCAAGATCCCCAGCGAGTTGGTCCAATCGGAGTTCGAATAAATCCGGCGGCTTCCGCAGTCGAATGGCGGAATCCAGGTCCGCGCGTGAGTTGATTACAGCAACAAGACGAGGGAGTGACCGGAGTTTCTTGACTGGGTTACGCGCTGTCATTTCTTAGATTTGTCGGTGCCGACGTGAAAAGCGAAACGCGTACACTAATATATATATTAAGAAGCGGGCGAAATAGCTGCGGCTTTATCCCCGCGGTGCGCGACGCGGAAGCATCCTCTCAACATACTTGGCAAGAATGTCGAACTCGAGGTTTACCAAACGGCCAGCTTTAGCACGGCCAAGGTTGGTGTGACGTTTGGTGTGGGGGATGATCCAGACCGCAAAACTTTGCGGCAAAACCTCAGCGACAGTCAGGCTAATACCATCGATGGCAATCGATCCTTTGCGAGCGACATAACGCGCAAACTCGGCGGGTAATTCAACTTCCAGGCGATGGTCGCCCTTGCTTTGCTCAAAGGAGATGATTCGCGATGCGCAATCGACGTGGCCCTGCACGAAATGTCCGCCGAACCGGCCGTCCGCAGGAAGAGGGCACTCAAGGTTTACGCCGCTGCCGCGCCGCAACATCTTTAGGTTTGTGCGATCGAGTGTTTCCCCGAGGAGATCGAACGTGAGCCGGTCATCACGGTGTGGACTTAAAGTGAGGCAACATCCATTCACGGCCACGCTGTCGCCAGTCCGAATCTTTTTTGCGGTCCGCGGTGCTACGATTTGCAGTTGCTTGCTCCGCTCCCTCTCGCGAATCGACGTCACGGCACCGACTTCTTCGACCAGACCCGTAAACATCGATCAACTTCTAGCTGTGCACCATTAGCCAGTAAACCAGCAAAAGTACCGGCAAGAGGATGGGAAGAGAAAACTTTATCACAAAGCCGACAAAACTTGGTGTGTGCATTCCGTGTTGCTCGGCGATCGCTTTGATTATGAAATTAGGACTGTTGCCGATGTAGGTCGCGGCTCCGAACAGCACTGCCCCCATGGAAATAGCGACCATCTCGGCTTTGCCGCTGTCAAGAAATTGGTGCACGGCAGCGGGATCTTCGATGCTGAGACCAAACCGCCCGAGGGCGTTAGCCAGGAATGTCAGGTAGGTTGGCGCGTTGTCGAGCACCGCGGACAAACCGCCGGTGATCCAGTAAAATTTTGCGGGCGTATCGACGGCAAGATCGCGCCCGTGGAGTTGCATGTAATCGAGCACCGGAACCATCGTCAGAAAAATTCCGAGAAAGAGCCAGCCGATCTCCTTCGCCGGAGCAAACGAAAACTCGTTGGCCGCATGCACACTTCTCGGTGTCGCGAAATACGATCCAACGGCAGCCGCGAGCATCACTGCTTCGCGTAGAAATGGCGGGCGCTCGATGAAAAGGGCGCCGAGAATGATCGCGAGAAAGAAAATGTTCCGCAGCCCGTCGATACCGATCTTGCGCGCACCGGTTTCCTCTTCACGAACAATCGCTGGCGCGCGGCGAAAATTATGTCGATCGACGAGATAAAATATCAGAAGCAGACTGAGCAACGCGATGGACCAGGCGAGCCAGCAATGCTGAACCATCCACCAAAACGGCACGCCTTTGAGATAGCCAAGAAAAAGCGGCGGCCCCATCGGTGTCAGTCCGCCGCCCAGATTGCTTACGAGGAAGATGAAGAAGACCGTGTGTAAATCGGTGTAACGAT
>QHOQ01000118.1:8975-9375 GCA_003219355.1 Verrucomicrobiota bacterium | reverse complement strand
GGACATCGTTAAAACCGTTTCGCTGGAGCTATGCGCGGTTCGGCGCGACGAACGGGGCCGCGCGTGAGCCGGACGAAACGATCAACATGACGTTTACCAAGCGGAACGCGGCGGAGCAGGGATTCAACCAATGGGCCATCAATGAAGAAGTGTTTTCGCGAGAGGCGATGGCAGCGACGTATCATTTGCGGGAAGGCCGCCGGTACAGACTGCGCATGCGCAATGCCAGCGACGACGTACACCCGATCCATTTGCACCGGCACAGCTTTGAGCTAACGAAGCTGGCGGGCCAGGCGACGGCCGGCGTGATGAAGGACGTCGTGATGATCGGCGGCTATCAAGAAACGGAAGTGGACTTTACGGCGGACAATCCGGGGCTGACGCTGTTTCATTGCCACCA
>QHOQ01000118.1:0-8783 GCA_003219355.1 Verrucomicrobiota bacterium | reverse complement strand
TTCGCCCACGCTGGAATCCTAAGCACGAGCTTCATTTGCAAGAAAAGTTCAGGCGTTGCGGTCCCCGCCAAACGCCAGTTGAACGACCAAGAAACCAAAAATGGAAAGATGACCATGGGGACCAAAACGAGACAAAGAGCGGCGAAGATTTTGCTTGCGTTGGCACTGAGGCTGGCTGGAACGAGCGTGCACGCCCAGGAAAACCGGAAGGCGCTGAACAATCCGACGCCAACCTATCCGGAGACCGCGCGGCAGTTTCGCCTGACCGGAGTTGTAAAAGTTCAAATAGTGATCGCGCCGGACGGCCAAATCAAGGACGTGAAAGTTCTCGGCGGGCACCCACTGTTGGTGAACGCGGTCCAGGACGCGCTGAAGAATTGGAAGTACGCGCCGGCCGGCAGCGAGACGACGGCAACTCCAGCCTTCAATTTTCACCCGTAAGGCGGGCGCGTTCGGCACAAAGCAGACATCTGCGAAAGCTCGTACAACTTGAAACTCAACGCGAGTCTTGGTTGACTTCGAAGATTAGGCTCGAACAGGTGAGGCCGGCTTCGGCCTTCTGCAGCTCAGAGATGTCCAGCGGCGTAACGAGATAATCCAGCGAGCCGATGCGTCCCCGCGTTCGGGGAAATGAGGCCGGGAAGATGATCGTGCCGCCAAGCGCCACCGCATTGGCGGCATGCGGTTCCCGAGGATCCACATCAATCCAGTCATAGCCCGCAAACGGCGCGGGATCGAACCAAGCGCGATTTGCCAGCAGCGTGTTTTCGGCGATGCAAGTCACGGCCGATTTCAGGTGCAAGCAGCCGGTCACCGGTACGGAGATGACTTCGTAGCCGTGTGGCTTCACGAGTTCAGCAAGCTGGCGAATGGCTTCCGCATTGCTGCGTTTGGTTAAACCGGCAAAAAGCTTGCGGCCGATGCGAAGAACGTCGCCACCTTCGAGCATTCCGGGAAGCTGGATGCTGGCGAGCTTGCGGTATTTCGAAAGCTCCTGCGCCAGGGAAGCGCCTTCGGCGCGGCGGCTCTCGGTGCCGAGCGGCAGGATCACGGCGAGTTCGTCGAGGACGATTGCCGGGTCTTCGACAAACATGGAATCAGGAAGATCAGGCTCGGCGGGAAGAGAGATGACGCGCGCGCCCAGTTTTGCAAGGAGCACTTCGTACGCCTGATGCTGTTGCCGTGCCCGCCCCAAGTCAATCGGCTGGCGCTCGATGAAAGAAAGCTCGCAACGAACAATAGCGGGACTAACTTCGCGTGTGATGGCCGTGAGCATGCCAGATGAGGAAGTTTACACGAGAATTGCGGGACAGACTCCTTCGCGCAGCATGTGGCGGGATGACAGAGACATCAAATCGGAAGCTGAAAAATCCTTGTTGGTATGTTTCGAACCTACATTCCGCAGTAGAGACGGGCGAGTTTTCTGAGATTCTTTGCTTTAAGCATAGACGCTGGGCGATATGGAAAGGAGACTGAGGACTTGCTCTTGAATCGGGCTGAGCGGTTCCGAAAAAGCCTGCACCAGGTTTCCGTTTTTGGACAGCAATAGATGTCGGGCGCGAGAGTTAAAGACGCGGATCACTTGCTCGGTGGTTGGGTTCGCTGATGGCCGATCTTCCGGGAGGATCTGAATGTGGGTCAGACCACGTTCCCGCATAGTGTCTCGTAGCTGGCGCTCGATAAGGGCACACACTAACTGGGCCAGGAAATAAACGAACATCAAGGCCTCGATGCGTTGATTCTTTTTGAGGAAGATGGGAGCGACGCGAAGAACCGATTTCAAAAGTGCGTGGCGTTTTTCGAGATTCGGCTGGTACTTATAAGCGCGGAGTAGGGCGGCAGCGTCCAGCTCTGTGTTGGTCGTCAGTGGGAAAGTTCCATCCATCAGTTCCGCTCGGGCAATGGCATTCTCGTCGCGAGAGCAATTGATGCGTGGTACCCAGTGCACGAGTTTGCGATACATGGTATCAGCCGAGGAGCGTCCTCGCGTCACCTGTCGGAATTTTTCCACCTCCACCGAGGCAATATCGACTTTGATCCAGCCTCGAACCGCGAAGCGAGCCAGGATCGCTTCGGCTTGCTTGCGAAGGGTTTGTTCCTTCTTGGGTTTTCTTTTGCGCACGGGATCGGCCAGTGCCCGCAGCTGATCCATCGCTGAGGCAATCTTTTCCTCTCGCTCATCCCAATCCCGACGTGCTTTCTCACTGGAGCGGAACCAATAGAGACGAAACCCCTCCTGCAGCTGATAGAGACCGCTCGCCACTTCATACAGATCGATCCGGCCTTGCTTCCGGCTCGATCGCTTGGCCATGACCTTCTCCCAGCGAACCAACGATGCCTCCACTTTATGTTGGAAGTCTTCGACCTCGCCACGCGTGCGAGGCGCTACGGTAATGAATCGACCTTGGCTGCGATCCAGGTTAAGCAGCGTTGGACTGACGCACAGTTTGCAATCCGCCACGTAGAGAAAGTCCGAGCGGCCCAGGATGCCTCGCAGCATTTGCCAATTGTCCCAGTGAAGAGTGTCGTCGGTGTGGTTGCCATCGTGCGCTTTGAAGAGCACAGGGATAGCACCGTCCCGGGTTACCGAGAGCTCGTAAACCAGCTGGCGCAGGTCGGGACGATGATCCTTACTATAGCCCCGTACCCGCTGCACGGCGCGGTGATGCTGCTGCGCGTACGCTCCGGTCAGCTTGACCGACGTGGTGTCCTGATGGAGCTGGCTCAGATCCACCGCATAGGCCCGGACCGCGGCCAGCACCACACGCTGGCGCGATCGGATTCGAACAGGCGATCGAGCGCACGGGCCAAGACGTCATCCCCGTATTTCCCGCCGTAAACCAGAGCCGGATCATAGGGAGCAGTCCACTGCCGGATGGCGTAAAGAGCTTGGCGCTCGACGAGGATGTTTTTCAGCAGTAGCAAGATGGCTTCCGCGTAGCGAGCCTGTCCCAGGGCCTGGGTGAGGCAGGGCAAAAGTCCGATGCGCTCGATAACAGGATCGAAGATGGGCAGGGCCCCTAAGACTTGGCGCTGCAGCTGAAAAGGTTGTGCTTGCATGGACCTTGTTCCTAATGTATATATAAATCAGGAACACACCATGTCAAGAACAAAACGCACCTCCCGCACAAAAATCACCGTCGTGGCAGAAGGACCGATCCTTCCTGGCTCCATCTCTACCGCCAAAAGTCAATGTGGAAAGGCCCATTGTGCCTGCAAGGCAAGTCCTCCGAAACTGCACGGCACCTACTACCGTTGGACCGGCTTCCTGGAGGGCAAACGAACCACCAAGACCATCAGCAAAGAAACCGCTGCGGAATGCGAGCGGAGGATCAAGAATTATCGGGCGCTTCAGACTAAACTGGACCGCATCGTAGAAGACGCATTAGCCAATGCGCCCTGGAATGAGCCGCAATGAGACTATGTCATTGAAATCAAACGGGAATTCTGCGGCAAACTCGCCCGTCTCTACTGCGGAATGTAGGTTTCGAATGCGGCTGGTAAGCGAATCTGTCGCGAGCAAGCCTAAATCATGGTGTTCTGGAGCGCGCGAAAAAGCATCAGCGCCAGGGGATGACCGGAAAGCGGGGAGGCATGGCTCATCCAGAAACGCATGATTCCCGCGCCGATGAGCATGCCTGCGAGAATGAGGCCGATGGCGCTCAGCACTACGGGCACATCGGCTTTGGAGAAGTTGAAAAATCCCGCGCGAGACGTCCGGTCCTCTGACCCTTCTGCCGATGCTCCGTTTTGTGGAGCATGAGCATACCCGAGGCGATTGGAGATTTCCGGCTGAACCAGGAGGGAGTATCCCTTCCGCGGAATGGTCTCGACATATACCGGTTTGTCGGAAGAGTCGCCCAGGGCCATGCGAAGCTTGTTCACGGTGGTGTTTACGTTAGCGTCGTAATTCACGTGCGTGTCGGCGGGCCACAGCCGCGCGCGCAGTTCCTCGCGCGTCACAACTTCGCCGGGCTTTTCGAGAAGCGTTAGGAGCGTTTGATACACTTTTCCCTGAAGCTTCAACCGTGTTCCATTTCGCGTAACTTCCTGCCTTTGCTGGTCAATCCGGAATGGCCCAAAATGGATATAACGACCAGAAGACAGCAGACTTGGCCCGGGAATCGTGGGATTATCCGGATCTGGCATCAACATCACTTCCGATGGCATAGACGGTCACCCTACCCCTTTGCAATCTATAGACGTAGAAACTCCTGAAGTGTTTTCCTGAATTACGAATGGTTTCGCACATTTGTTCCATCACGCGCTGGCTGATACAGATCACTTTGGGGGAGAAACGGTTGCATCCACCGAAAAATCCTGATGTTACTCGGTGTTAAACTAAAGACTTTAGCTTGGCTTTATGTTGAACCGCTGGCTTTTCAATCGATTGGGAGTTGAGACATTTTTTGTCGGCATCTAAGGCCAACCGTCTCCAAAAAATTCCAAAGGTTACCTTCCTCTTGCATATAGTCATTGTCATTCTCGATGCGAAAGAGACTGAACATGCGCAAACCATCCATGATGCTTCGAAAACGGACAAGTGTTCGAATACGGACGGTGGGACTGCTCATCCTGCTCGGAGTGTTGGGTGGAGCGCAGGCTCAGTCTCCCATCTCTCTGTCGAGACAAGCGAAACAGCCTGCCAACAACCCTTCCGCAAGGCTCGCTGAAACACCGCAGCAAAAAGCCTGGAGAATTCTTCATGAAGGTCTGGAAGACAAGAATGCGGACCGCCGCGCCAAAGCGGCACGCGCGTTGGGGCTGCTGACTGGAAACGCCGAGGCCGAAAAAGCGGCGGTTCTCGCGCTCCAGGATGAGAAACCAAACGTGCGGCTGGCGGCAGCCGTTTCGCTGGGCTCGATGCATGCGGAGCATTCGAAAGGTAATCTCGAAGAAGCCTTGGGGGATTCCGAGCCTAGCGTGGTGCTGGCGGCAGCAAATTCGCTGCTTTTGCTTCACGATGACGTGGGCTACGACACGTACTACGAGGTACTGACGGGCGAGAAGCGCGCAAGCAAGGGGCTGATCAAAGAACAACTAGACACGCTGAAAAACAAGAAAAAAATGGCGCAACTGGGGTTCGAAGACGGAATCGGGTTCATTCCGTTTGCGGGGATGGGCTACGAAATTTTCAAGACGGTGACGAAAAACGATTCTTCTCCGCTGCGCGCAGCGGCGGCAAAAAAACTGGCCCACGATCCCGAGCTAGACGCCGCCGAAGCGCTGGTGAAAGCCTCTGGCGACAAAAACTTGGCGGTGCGCGCGGCGGCCTTGGAAGCCATCGCTCTCCGCGAGGACCGCTCGCTCGTTCCCAAAATCAGCGCAGCCCTCGACGATGAGAAAGAACTGGTGCGCTTCACCGCGGCGGCGTGCGTGGCGCATCTGAGCGTCGTGCCGGAGAAGACCCCGAGTTCGAATGGAAGCAAACTCGTAGCCGCTATTCATGCCAGAAAGAAGTGAGTTCGAGGCGGGAACCCGGCGCTTCGGCATGAGCAAGATGAGGAACGCCAATCTGGAACCCTCATAAAAAGATCGTTGTGGATACGTTTTCAAAAGTGAGGCGTTTGTCCATATCCAGCATCTGACTTCGATACCAGGACAGACCACCGAGCACGCTGCCTAGCAACGGAACAAACCAGACCGCGAGTATGGGGTCGTAAACAGACCACTGGTCCAACCGCGGAAGCCAGGTTTGGAAAATGAAAAAGCCAAAGAGATAGCCCACGACAATCAGCGGAGAGTGGCTCTGGAAAGGGGGATATTGGCAGGTAAACGGCACCTTACGGAAACGGACCAGCAGAATTTCTACAAGAACGACCGTGCAGGCGCACCAGACCGTTGTGTGCAGAAGGGCGGTCGTCCATCCCCAGAATTCGAGCGTGCAGAGGAAAGTCAGCGGCCCCAAACAGAAAAGAGAGAACATCAGGAGCACGCGCCTAGCTACGGAACGGGAATCGTGCCGGTCAGGGTCGAGCCACAACCGGAAAATCCAGTTTGCTCGCAGGTCCAGCGGAATCTCGAAAGCGAAACGCATGCCCACCAGCAAGCAATAACTCAGGATAAAGGGAATGGAGAGAAATTCCACAGGAGGCGAGGTGTTGCTTTCGACGAAAAAGTGGAGAGACAGGGAGCTGAGGCTTTCCGCCGAAACCACCAGACCCACCGCGAGAAAGCACAAGAGGGTCTGAAGATGCACTGTGCTACGCAAGAGACTCCTCGCGACAAACTTGCAGCAGGCACGCTGCGAAGGTGAGCGCCAGAGTCGCTTATGGAGAAAGGCTATGGGAGATATGGAAGGCGAGATTCGGGGCATGGGACGGGCATCTGCCAGTTCCGGGAGGCGCATGAAGGATCTGCGGAAAGTAAAAGTGTAGGCGACGATGGCGATGAGCGCGGAGAGTCCGACTGCGATCATTGCAGCCCAAGCCATGGCGACGCTGAACGTATCGTTCCTTCCAACCCACACGGTTCGGGCAATGCCCAAGAAAGAAATAGGCGGCAAAATGACAATGCGGTGCGCATTGGTTACGGAGACGCGTTTGAGCAAATCGGGCACGGTAAAGCTGGTGGCCAGCAAGACCGATAAGGCGATGACCGATACAAAGCGGATCGCTAACGAGACCCTGCGAAAGGCAGCGGAAGGCAGGAGTGCGGTTAGCAGTCCCGCCGGGGCGAAGATGAGGAAGAAACTAAAAACACTTGCGGAGAAGACCGCCGCGGCGTGACCGGCAGCGAACCGCAGGAACAAGGAAAGAGACGGTTGCGACCCAACCACCGCCACGGGAAACAGGAACAAGGAAGCGGCGTTTGCGACGAACGCAAACACGCCGGCCAGGCACAGGATGGCAAACAGGTTCGCGAAGAAAATAGCGCGCGGCAGAGGCACAAGGTTTATGTAGTCGCGACGATCGAGAAAGATCGCATCCCAGCGCCACAGAGTGGCCGCTCCGGTTACCACCAGGGAGAGAATTATGAAGAAGTATTCGTCTGGAATCGTGGCGGAGAAGGGATTGAAGGGCCCTTGGCCACGCAGAAACCGAACCAACGAGCCGTACTTTTCAAACATCAACAGAGAAACCAACAAGCCCGGCATGGCCAGGAGAATCAGGATTACGCCTACGCCAATGTCAAGCTCTCCCGCTTCCGCGTCACCGCCGCCGCGAAACATGCGGCTGGCAAAAAGTCCAACGAGGCAGCCGAAGGGCGTTCGGCAAAAGGCGCTGCGCCGTCCTTCGAGCCCTTGCCTGGTCCGCGAAATCATGAGCAGGCCACAACGTCGACAATGTAATTTACAACTTGCGTGACGTCTATTTCTTCGACCAACTGCAGGAAAGCATCTTCAAGCGAAGACTTGCCAATCTTTTCGCGAACGACAGCCGTGGGACCATGAGCGAGGACGTGGCCTTTCCGCAAGACGATCAGGCGAGAACAGACTTTCTCGACGACTTCGAGAATATGCGAACAGTAGAAAACGGATTTGCCTTGTGCGCTCAACGCCTGAATCAGGCTTTTGACGATGAGGACGGAAGTCACGTCGAGGCCGGAGAGAGGCTCGTCAAGAATCAAGACATCCGGATTGTCCATCAAGGCAGCGATCAGCAGGATCTTCTGGCGCATGCCCTTGGAATAAGAGCCCAGCGCGAAATGCCGATGCGGCCATAGCGAGAAAAGCTGCAAGAGGGAGGTAATTCTCGTGCCTTTGCGCGATTGCGGCATGGCGCGCAGCGTCCCCACCATGTCCAAGTATTCTTCACCCGTCAAATGGGGATAAAGATTGGGCTCCTCGGGGACGTAGCCGAGGATTTTTCGATAAGCAATCAGGTCTTTGGGGATGTTTTGACCTTTGTAGGTAACTTCCCCATGGGTGGGCTCGAGCAAGCCGGTCACGATTTTTACGGTCGTGCTTTTTCCCGACCCGTTCGGTCCCAAATAGCCGAGAACTTGTCCGGGCTCGAGGGTAAAGGTCACATTCTGAACGGCCAGGACGGAGCCGTAGAACTTGCAAAGGTTTTTCGCCTCGAGCATTGCAGCCTTCCTCTGGGAGAGCAGACGAACCCCTGCGGTCGTGGTGTCACTGCGCGGCGGCGCCAAGGAATTTCCCGGCGCGCAATTCGCCCCATTCGATCATGGATCGGCGGTCGAGTTCCTTCAGGTAGGCTGGTTCAAGACTCCCGCCTGGAGGAAATGCAAGAGTCAGCGTCTCAGGCGACCCGAGATACAGCAAAGCATCCGCCTTCTTGCTCAGGGGCCCAGTATCGCCCTCGGCCGCGTCGCCGAGACGCGTGCCTGCGAGTTCGCAGAGAACCGGCACGTTTTCGCTGAGCCCATGGAAGCGAACGAGTTCTCGCACCGCCGGATGAAGCAGCCCCTGGTTGTCCAGTAGCACGACATAAGTGGAGCCAGGATAGCGAGACTCGACTCGGATGGTCGTATCCGGATCACCGTTGCGGGCGCCGGACTTCAGAACATGGTTCACTCCCAGAACGACCAGCGCTCGATGCTTTTTCCTCAAAACTTCATTCAAGATGACCTCGGCGAAGGAAGCGTTATTGTCTCCGAGGGCAGCCCAGTCGGCGTGGGTACGTACGCTGTTCCAATCGATCGCGGTATCGCCCGCGAGGACGCGCAGGCGGCGGGAAGGTGGCGGTGCTTGATTGACTTTGCGGATCGCGGCAAGCCATTGCCCGTAGATCGGGGACTCCCAGGAAGCCACCTTGGTGGTATCGCGCCAGATGTGACGGAGTTCCTCCAGTGGAACTTCATCGCCGGCGACGTATCTG
>QHOQ01000242.1 GCA_003219355.1 Verrucomicrobiota bacterium | reverse complement strand
CTGCCTCCGGCAACTCCAGATGCACCGCGCGGGAAGCGTTGCCACCTCCGAGCGGCTCCAGTAACGCGAGGTTATAATCGACCGTGTGCATGTCCCGCATGCGATTGTCCACGAATTGATTGTAGATTCGTGCCCGGATTTTTGATTGATCGCGGACACGGTGAGACACGATCCGTTTCCGCGCGCGGGATAAAAAGGCAAGAAAGGCGGAGCGATCGTTTCGCGTGAAGTCGATGCAGTAAGTAAATCTTTCGCGCGCTAGGGCAATCACTATGGCGATGTCGCTCAGATTACGCCGCGCAACCAAGATCCGGTCCGCGCCCGGGATAGCTGGAAGCAAATCGGCGCATTCGTTGGAAACGATAAGTGTCACCCGTGAATCAGGAAAATTCTCGCGCAAAGCCAGGATGGCCGGCATCGTCAAAATTAGATCACCGATGCGTTTGAGCTGGAGGAGCAGAATGTTCACGAGCTAAGCGATTGCAGCCGCGCTCTATCAGCGTCGCGTTCTTTTCTGTTTCCATCGCCGGTCATAGACTGCCGGAAACGGTGGTGGTTACGTCGCTTTCCGCATCGCGATTTCGTAAGCGTCCAGCAATCGCGTTCGGAAATGATCCCATGTAAAATTTTCAACGACTCGTCGCCGCGCCGCGCTGCCCATGCGTTCGACGACTTCAGGATGTCGATATAAATGATCGAGTGCTGCCGTGATCGCGTCGACGTCCCGTGGTCGCACGATAATTCCTTCCACGCCATCGCGCACGACATCGCCTGCTTCCCGGGTAGTGATTTGCGGTAACGCGCAGGCGGCCGCTTCATAAGTGACTTTGGCGCTGCCCTCCCATTGTGATGGAAAAATATGAACCGTGCTTTGGCTAAGATAATTCTCCGGATCGCGCACAAATCCTACAATCCGAATATTATCGCGCCAGAATTGCTTGAGATATGGCTTCGCTTCGTCGTGCACAGAACCGACAAGCCATAATTCGGCATCTGGCAGATTGAGGCGATGCCATGCCTCGAGCACATGGTGGATACCCTTGCGCTTGATCAATGCGCCGGAAAAAACAGCGCGGAATCTCGCCGGGCGCTGACCCGGCTTGAAGCGTTCTACATCCACTCCACGCGGCAGGTAAAACAGCTTTTCCTCCGGGAAACCGCGCGCGCGAAAGGTGTTGGCTGCCGTCTCCGATAAAACGAGCAGCAGATCGGCGAGTTTGTATTCTTCGACGAAACGGTTGCGCTCGAGCAGCAATCCGGCTTTCCATTTTTGAAACCCCCGGGCATTGCTTGTCGATTCCTGCCGGAGGATTTTCGCTTTCCCGCCGTCGCGATGCCAGGTTGGAATCTCGACAATCGATGGGATGTAGCGCTGTTTCGCGACCCGGAGCGAGCGCAGACAGTCACCTGACCAGCTGTGAAACAAGTCATAGCGCCCGGTCGTTAGATGCCGCGAGGCGATCCAATCAAGGTATTTTTTTTTAGCGCCGTAATAGTAAGGCCGATCGAAAAACGAGATGAGGCGCACAGGATGCCAGCGCAGCGAGTGGATCAGCGACGCGGGAATCTCCTTTTGCCGGTTGTCATAGGCAATTGCTTTTCCGAGAAATCCGCCCCGATACGACGCGCGCAAGGTTTCAAATGCATCCGTGTCAAGACCTGAGCCGCCGATGCGAGCAAAGATCGAGTAGAGCAAATGCCTCGGTACCATTCGTGCTGCTGGCGAGGCGGAGCGTACTGGAGGAGGGGCGTTTAAGATTTCACCCGGCATCGGGTTACAACTATTCTGGCGAACGTGGAGCAAGTAAAGTTGTAAACTCACTCAAGATGTCTCCTGGCAAAAGACTGACGATCGCTTTTGTTCGCCGCGGCTATTCCCAGACCGGCGGTGCGGAAGCGTATTTGAAAAGGCTCGGACGCGGAGTCGACGCAGGACATGACGCACAGCTTATTACAACGGGCGATTGGCCTGAGACCGAGTGGCCGTTTGGATCACTCAATCGTTTGCATTGCCAATCGGCAATTGCATTTGCGGACGAGTTGAAACAAATGCGACCGCGGATTTCCTGCGATGTCCTGATGAGCTTCGAGCGCGTTTGGGATTGTCACGTTTATCGCGCCGGCGATGGCGTCCATCGCGCGTGGCTCAATCGTAGAAGAAAATTTGAAGTCCCGCTGCAACGATTTATTCGGGGCCTTAATCGCAAACATCACGACATTTTGCAGCTCGAAGAAGCTCTCTTTACAAATCGCGGAGCAGATCGCGTCATCGTCAATTCGCACATGGTGAAAAGTGAGATTGTCGACCTGTATCACTATCCCGCGGATAAGATCGACATCGTGCAAAACGGTGTTCCACTCGAAAAATTTCGGTTCGATCCAGAGCTACGAGAAAAGTCGCGTACCGAATTGAAATTAAAGCCGGAGCAAATTGCGCTTCTTTTCGCCGGGTCCGGCTGGGAACGCAAGGGATTACTTTTTACGATCGAAGCAATGCAAATGTGCAAGAACCGGAAGATGGGCCTACTCGTAGCTGGTCGCGGAAACAAGCGCTTCTACAAATCAAAGCGCGTCCAGTTCCTCGGCGAGGTGTCCGATCTTGTGCGGCTTTACGCAGCCGCGGACATTTTTATTCTGCCAACAATCTACGATCCGTTTTCCAATGCCTGTCTGGAAGCGCTTGCTTGCGGCTTGCCGGTGATCACCACGCGCGCAAACGGATTCAGCGAAATAATCGAAAACCGCGTGCACGGATCAATTGTTGATCGCGCAAACGACCTGGTCGGTTTGCGTGACGCCTTGAGGTTTTGGTCGGATGCGGCACGTCGCGCTGCGGTGAGATCTACCAATGTACAATGCGCGTCGCGGTTCGATATCTCAGGAAATGTTGCGCGGACTTTGGAAATTCTGATTCAGGCCGCGGCCAGCGCCGCGTCTACGTCTGAGAAAATCTGAAATACCTGATCAAGCCGCGAGATCTCAAAGATCGAGCGCACCGTTTCCTGCAAGCCGGCCAGTGCGAACTTGCCACCATAGGCCTCGACCTTTTGCATTCCTTGAATGAATGCCGCCAGACCAGCGCTATCAATATAAGTTACGTCGGAAAGATCCACAATCAACTGTTTCGGCTTTTTCTCGATCATCATATTGAGTGATGCCACAACGGTGGGCGAGACGTGCAGATCGAGTTCGCCTTCGAGCGGCAGCACATTAGGACGATCTTTACGGGGCATTGGAAACGCGGGAGACGCGGATTTTTTCATTCACATCTCCAATCGTCAATCGATCACCATCCGAGCGTATCGATAACACCGTCCACATTCGAAAGATCATCGATCAGAAAATCCGGCTGATATTTTGCCAGCTGCTCGTGACTCCATGTGCCGGTCGCGACGGCGATAGTACGCGCGCCAAACGCTTTGCCACAGGCGATATCGCGAGGGGTATCGCCGATCACATCAATCTCGGATGCCGCGAATTCGCGCCCATGCTTTTCCTTTGCGCGACTGCGAGCGAATATTCCGAGCCGGTTTCGATCTTGATGATCGTCGGCAAACGCGCCGAATTCAAAGAAATGCCAGACGCCGTAATGCTCGAGCTTTAATTGGGCTCCGCGCGAGACATTCCCGGTAAGAAGCGCGAGCACGAGATGCGGCCGTGATTTCAGTCTCTCGAGCAACTCGAGCACGCCAGGAAGCAGTTTGCCCTCGCGACGCGGCAATTCGAGCGAAAGAAAATGCACAAACGCACTAATGTTTTCGTTCGTCACAGGAATCTTATGCTTTTTCAGGATGCTGACGACGATGCCCGAATCGGTCATGCCCGCGATTTCGATGTCGTGCAAGTCATCTGCGATGCCGAACCGCTCGGCGAGGGTCGATTTAAGCGCATGCACACCTGCGCCGCCCGAATGGACAAGCGTGCCATCGATGTCGAAAAGAAGCAGGCGTTTGTGCGGTTCTGTCATGTCGAGCAATTTGTCACTCTGAGCGCAGATACGAACTTCTCCGTTGCGCGGACCCGCTCGGCAAGAAGAGACGTCCGCTGCCATGTGACATGGTAGTGCGTCTTAAGTCCATTTGGCAGATGAAAGGTCCCTCAGTCGCCCAGTGACCTCAGATGACAACTACGGCGTCGGGGCGTGCATCATGAGAACGGCGATCATACTCCCGAGAAATACGAGCAGCACGATTGCCGAGCCGACAAAGATTGCAGTGCGACTTGGGTCCTTGTGATCTTTCTGGCGTGGGAAGGGGGATGCGTTAGCAAAATCGGCTGGGGCTGCACTTAATTCTGCGGGATTTGCTTCAATTTCACCGAGTTGAGGCAAGGGTCGCGACCCGCTCGCGTCCGGTTCGTATAGCGCTTCGACTGCTCCAAATCGAATTCTATCGCCGAAGCGCAGCATCGTCTCCGTGGTCGGAATGCCGTTGACGCGCATGCCGTTAGTCGAATCGAGATCTTTGAGCCGATAGGTTTCACCGACAACCTGCAACTGCGCGTGATGACTCGAAACCGACGGATCATGAATAACGATCATGTTATCCGAGGCGCGCCCGATGGTGATCAGGTCTCCGACGAGTTCATACGCGCTTCCGCTGATAACTAGCTTGGGCATGTTGCTATCTTGAACATAGTAAAGGATCTCAAGGTAGCGCAAGCCTCTGCGCCTGCGGGGCGCTTAAGACACCAGCGGACAGCTTGTGCTACTTCTGCTCTGCCCGCATAGTGCGGCTCTGATGGCCATTGAGCTGACGCGCAATTTTTGCATCATCGCACATATCGATCACGGCAAGACGACATTGTCCGATCGATTGCTCGAGCGCACGGGCACGATCCACGAACGCGAGAAGCAGGACCAATTGCTCGATTCGATGGACTTGGAGCGTGAGCGGGGGATCACAATCAAGGCGCACCCGGTGACGATGCGATACACGAGTAAGTCGGGTGAAACGTATCGGCTCAACCTGCTCGACACTCCGGGACATGTTGATTTTGCCTACGAGGTTTCGCGCAGTCTGGCGGCGTGCGAAGGCGCGCTGTTGATTGTTGACGCGGCGCAGGGGGTTGAGGCACAAACAGTGGCGAATGTTCATCTAGCACACAAACAGGGGCTGACGATTGTCCCGATCATCAATAAAATCGATCTGCCAAACGCCGATGTGTCTGCCGTCCATCGACAATTGGAAGAAATTCTAGCGATTCCCTCCGAGGAAGCGATTGAGGCGAGCGCGAAGATGGGAATCGGTATCGAGGAAATTCTTGAGGGGATTGTCAAGCGAATCCCGCCACCGCAAAAACCGGCGGATGAAACCTTGCGCGCGTTCGTGTTCGATTCGGTGTTCGACGTTTACCGCGGCGTTGTTGGTTACGTCCGCGTCGTGTCCGGAACGATGGAAGCGAATCACGCGATCACATTGATGAGCAACAACGCCCGTTATGAGATCAAGGAGGTCGGCGTGTTTACTCCGAAGATGCTTATGCAGCCGAAGCTCAGTCCAGGGGACGTCGGTTATTTCATTGCCAACATCAAAACGACTGCCGATATAAAAATCGGCGACACCATCACCGACCAACGTCATCCCGCGCGCGAACCGTTGCCAGGCTTTCAGGAAATTCACCCGATGGTGTTCAGCGGGATCTATCCGATCAACACCGGCGACTTCGAACATCTGAAGGCTGCGATCGGGAAGTTGCGGCTGAACGATGCCGCGTTCATTTATACGCCGGAAAGTTCTGTCGCGCTCGGATTTGGGTTTCGCTGCGGATTCCTCGGCTTGCTCCACATGGAGATCATCCAGGAACGGCTCCGGCGTGAGTACGACATGGATATCATCGCGACGAGTCCAAGCGTGGTGTATGAGGTGCTGACAACGCGTGGCGAAAAACTTTTGATAGATAATCCGGCGCACTTGCCCAATCCGAGCGTGATCGAGGAGATCCGGGAGCCGATTGTGAAAGCTTACGTGCTCTGCCCCAATGAAAATATCGGCGATATCTTGCAGTTAATTCTTGAGAAACGGGGCCAAATGGACCACACCGAGTCGCTCGACACACGTCGCGTGATGTTGCATTGCGAACTGCCCCTCAATGAAATTCTTGTCGATTTTAACGACAAGATCAAAAGCATTACGCGCGGCTATGGCTCAATGGATTACGAGCTCGCCGGCTATCGCGCGGCCAAGTTGGTGAAACTCGATCTGCTCGTGAATGGCGAGCCGGTCGATGCCTTTTCGACGATTGTTCACAA
>QHOQ01000117.1 GCA_003219355.1 Verrucomicrobiota bacterium | reverse complement strand
CACCAACACCTCCGGTCTGGCTTCCAACACCTGTTCCCAGGAAATCTGCACCGAGCATTCGTGTTTACGTCCGAGCGGGTCGTGTCCGCCGGCGATCTCCACCAGCTCCGGTCCCCAATGTCCGGAACAGAATGGCGGATCGACCCATTCCATGAGAAAACAGCGAGGCCGCGTTTTGGTCTGTGCTGCTCGCGCACGCACCGCTTCCACACGCATCGATAATTCTGCCACTACTTCCTGCGCGCGGTCCGGCGTACCGCACACTTGCGCAACCTCTCGAATATTTTCGAAAATGTCCGAGAGACTCGACGGTTCGAGATTTACGACCTTTGGCGGCCCGGGCAACGCCGCGGCGAGCCGCGCCACCGTTCCGTAACCGACCGCGGATTAGATTGGGCCGCAGTTTGCGCAGGAGCGGCTCGTCGATCGAATAAATCGTGCCCATTTCGCGCAACGCGCGCCGCACCCATTCATCCACTTCGCCGCTCGTTAGGCCAGCGTTATGGATCGGATAATGCGTCACCCGCGGACGCTCGTTCGCTTCGCTTGGGAAATCGCACTCGTGCGAGACTCCCACCAGCTGCTCCATCAAGCCGAGCGCGCCGACGATCTCCGTCGCGGCCGGCAACAACGAAACAATGCGCGGCAGGGACATTAGCGAAAATCAACATAGAGTGTGTCGCGGAATTTGGGGAAGACAAAGTTCGGGCCGGCGAGACGCCGAAAGTCAACTTCTTGGCGGCCACTCCACTCCGGCCAATTCCTTTGGCAATTGTTTTGGGTCGACCGGGTAAATCAGCGACATGTCGGGTTTGGTCTTTGCACCGGGCAGAAATTCAGTTTCCTCTGGCGCGCCCACGATGGGCCAGAGCACGTCGTCCTCAGAGTCGTTGAACACCTGACGCAACTGGTCTGGCCCGACGAGCAACCCGCCGTGAGTCGGCACAGTCAGCGTCTCGTCGCCCACGCGAATTCGTCCCACTCCTTCCAAGACGAAGTAGAATTCTTCTGCCCGGATATGTTTGTGGAGCGTGCTCGCACTATTCGGTGGTAACCGCCAAAATCTTGCTCCAAGATTCTCGCTCTTGGTTCGCTCAAGAAAATCCGCGTTCGGGATTTTCATTAGGTTGGACGGACGCCAATGGAGGTCCTCCGGCGTAATCAAAAAATAACCTTCTATCGCCTTCATTGTGGTTTTTCTTTCGTGATAGGTGATCAATAATTGGTGAACCGTGGTTGCTGTTGGATTTTCTGGCCTACGAATCGGACGAATCACACTAAAGCCTTCTTGATTCTTTCGCGTCAATTCGCGCGACGGCGAGACCACCATCGGTCCGAGTCGGACTGGCACTGCACGCGAGGCGCGCGCGCTCCCCAAATTTTGCCGCCGACACGGCCGCCGTTACAGCGTCACTTCTTTGAATTCTTCGGCGGCAGTTCGAAAGAAATGCGGATCGCGAATTGCGAAGGAATATCCTTGGACTCTAAATATCGACTTCCCAGGCACCACGATTGTGGGTACCGACGCGCAGTATCCTTCGGCGTTCGTGAAGGATCATGTCGCCGACGACGGCATTCGGAAGTCCGTTGCTGAAATCGGTCCATTTCTTCCCAGAGTTCTTGCTCTGATACACGCCGTGGTCGGTCGCGGCAAAAATCCGCCGTTGGTTCTTCGGATCAATGACGATGGCATTAACTGGAATGTCCGGCAGGTTGCCGGTGCGATCGCCCCAAGTCTTGCCACCCTTAGTCGATCGAAAGACATGACCTCCTCCAAAGGCTGAGCAACTTGTCCATATAATCCGTTTCGAAGCTCCAAGGACAACAATGTCACTGACGAATTCGCTCCGCGGACTCGTTAGCTGAGTGACAGTAGCCTTAGCCCACCCGGAGCGAGCGCGATCAATGCGAACCAGCCGCCCTTTTTCGCTTCCTAGAAATATCGTCTTCCGGTCGACAATGCTTACGGCCGAAGCTTTCTCACCAGCCGCACCGCCGAAGTCAACCTCCACCCAACTATCTCCGCTATCGTCCGAAACGAAAAGTGTCACACCGGCCTTGGCGACAATCTTCTCGCTCACGTCCATTGGCGGATAGAAGAGCGCGTCGTAGTCATCAGGCGCTGGCGGCGATACGTCGACCCATTTGAATGCCTTGTTACCGGTTGCCGGAGCACGCTCGATTTCGATGCCGTAGTAGGAGTGGTAGCACAGGTTATCGCTGTCGTCGGCGCCACAGTCCCCGCCATCCCCTGGTGCAATCTGATCCCATTTCCCGGCGCTCGGATTGCCCAAGGTTCCGTTGTCCTGGGTTCCACCGATGAGCCAGCTGTCCTGGCTCTCGAGGTGAATGATGAATTCGAACTCCGTAATTCCCAGCCCACGATTTAGCGCCTCCCAACTCGTTCCGCGGTCAGGCGAGCGAAACACGCCGCCGTCGTTACAGGCATAAAGCACGTTGGGATCGGACGGATCAAACGCGAGATGGTGCTGGTCCGGATGAATAGAATCACCGCTGGATCGAGACGCGATGTTGCGCCAAGTCCAACCTGTTGACCCGCGGATGCCCTTGTAAAGTTGCACAGCTCCCCAATAAAGAACGTTGTGATCTACGGGAGAAACGGCGAGGCACCAGTCGTACCAAGCTTGCTCGATGTCCGGATAAGACGCGCAAAAAGAAGTAGCCCAATCCTTCTAAAACGAGCTTCCGTCTCCTGCCATCTCCTCGCAACACCGCCGATTTGCGCACGGCTACCCCATAAACGACTGCCGGATTCGAAGGTGCGTGGCAAACTTCCATGCGAGTAAAGCGCGAACCCGGTGTCGAGTCGGGAAGTGCGATCCGTGCCCAGCTAGCGCCACCATTGCTAGAACGGACCAGGCCTAGGATCGTAGCAGCAAAGATCTCCTGAGGATCTTTGGGATTAATGGAAATGTCCCAGGTGGTAGCGAGTTGAACAGTGCGCCAAGTCGCACCGCCATTCTTGCTTTCAAGAAGCTTGGCAGTTGTCCCCACCCAGACGTGAAGCGGGTTAGCTGGATCGACCACGATATCGAAAATTCCGACGCCTGAAAGATCGTTGGAAGGAGCATGCTCCCACGTCTGGCCGCCATCGGACGATCGGAGCAACCCGACGCCAAGTTGGCTGTAGGTATCTCCTTCGCCAGTCCCAGCGTAGACTATGTTCGGCGAAGTAGGCGCAGCACAAATTGCACCCATTGACAGCGTCGGCTGCTGGTCTGTCAACGGTTGCCAGGTCTTTCCCTGATCCAAGGTCCCCCACAGTCCGCCGCCAGCCGAGCAAAGAACCAAGTGGTTCGGGTTTCCCGGTGAAACAAAGATTCCCGAGCATCGGCCTGAGACAGGCGGCCTGTTGTTACCTCCAGTTCCATATGTTTGACCTTTCGGGATGGAGCTTGGCCCCAGCGGCCGCCAAACCGGAAGCTGCACGGTGCTAGCGAACTTCGGAGTGAGCCGGCTTTTCGCTCGATCGGCCCTTGCGTACTCGGCAATCTGCGTCGGACCGCGCCTCGCCGGAGTTGTCCTGGAAATCCGCAAAGCCGTGATCGCCTCCGAAGTGACGAATCCCCGAACCAAAGTCGTCTGGGGTAATGCGCGTTGTGTTTCGAAATATTGGATTCGTCCCAATGCTTTTCCGCCGAGGAAACGCCGCTTTGCCAGCAAGAGTTTTCGCCGTGCACTTTTACTCTTTTTACGAGTGGAAATATTCATATGACTGGGTTTGGGGTAGCCGTGCGCAAATCGGCGGTGTTGCGAGGAGATGGCAGGAGACGGAAGCTCGTTTTAGAAGGATTGGGCTACTTCTTTTTGCGCGTCTTATCCGGACATCGATTGGGAACTCGCTCGTTAGGTACAGAACTCGACGCTCCTGGAGCCGGGAGCTTACCTAGCCCGCGCGCCGTCCGGTCCTGCTGAATTCGCTGAAAGGCTCGGCCACCCGGCGGCACATTTTCCGTATCTTTGTTTTGTTTTGAAGGCCTTCTCATCGATCAATGTTCTTGTCATTCGATATAGAGTTTGCGCCGCCTCTACAGTGTTCGTTATGTCTTTGCGTAAACTTCCGCGCCCTTCTCGACAAACTCTCTTGCTTTTTCTTTTAAGCCGGACTCGACTGCTTCGCTCTCGCTGATCCCCTGCTCTGCCGCGTACTTGCGAACGTCTTCCGTTATCCGCATGGAACAAAAGTGAGGACCACACATCGAGCAGAAGTGCGCAGTCTTTGCGCCTTCCTGCGGAAGCGTTTCGTCGTGGAACTCGCGCGCAGTCTCAGGATCGAGTGAGAGATTGAACTGATCCTCCCAGCGGAATTCGAAGCGCGCTTTGCTGATGGCGTTGTCGCGGTATTGCGCACCGGGATGGCCTTTCGCCAAATCGGCGGCGTGCGCGGCGATCTTGTAGGCGATGACACCGTCCTTGACATCCTTCTTGTTCGGCAATCCGAGATGTTCTTTCGGCGTAACATAGCAAAGCATCGCGCATCCATACCAGCCGATCATGGCCGCGCCGATCGCGCTAGTGATGTGATCGTAGCCAGGTGCGATGTCGGTGGTGAGCGGGCCGAGGGTGTAGAACGGCGCTTCGTCACACCACTCGAGTTGTTTCTCCATGTTCTCCTTGATCATGTGCATGGGGATGTGGCCCGGCCCTTCATTCATCACTTGCACATGCTGTTTCCACGCGCGCTGGGTCAGTTCGCCTTGCGTGTATAGCTCGGCGAATTGCGCTTCATCGTTCGCGTCTGCGATTGAACCCGGCCGCAAACCGTCGCCTATGGAAAAACTGACGTCGTAAGCCGCTATGATCTCGCAGATCTCATCCCAATGCGTGTAAAGGAAACTTTCCTGATGATGCGCAAGACACCACTTCGCCATGATCGAGCCGCCACGCGAGACGATGCCGGTGGCGCGGTTCGCGGTTAACGGAATATAGCGCAAAAGCACTCCTGCATGGACCGTAAAATAATCTACACCCTGCTCAGCCTGTTCGATTAACGTGTCGCGGTAAATTTCCCATGTCAGTTCCTCGGCGCGCCCGCCGACTTTTTCGAGCGCTTGATAGATTGGCACCGTACCAATGGGGACGGGAGAATTTCGAATAATCCATTCGCGGGTCGCGTGAATGTTTTTGCCGGTGGAAAGATCCATCACGGTATCGGCGCCCCATTTCGTAGCCCAACGCATTTTCTCGACTTCCTCTTCAATGGATGACGCGACCGCGCTGTTGCCGATGTTGGCGTTGATTTTTACCAGGAAATTGCGACCGATGATCATCGGTTCGCTTTCCGGGTGATTGATGTTCGCAGGAATGATCGCGCGACCCCGTGCGACCTCGCTCCGAACGAATTCGGGCGTAATTTCGCACGGAATGTTCGCGCCGAAAGATTCCCCGCGATGCTCGTGACGAAGATCGTTGCGGGCGATGTTTGATGTTTGATGGTCCGAGCCGGACTGGCGGTAGATGTTTGATTTAGGCGCTTCGCGTCCGGCATTTTCGCGAATAGCGATGAACTCCATTTCTGGCGTGATGATTCCCTGGCGTGCGTACCAAAGCTGGGTGACTGGATGATCGGCCGAAGCCCGAAGCGGCCTTCGGCCGATTGCGGATTGCGGATCGCGGATTGCGGAAAGTTCTCCGTTAGTACCGTTTGCGCTGACAGCATGCCTTTCCGAGAGATAGCCATCGTCAATGGGGCGAACAGCGCGCCCCTCAATTTGTTCGACATCGCCGCGCTCACGAATCCATTTTGCGCGCAGCGGCGGTAACCCGCGCGTCACAGCGAGATTTGCATCTGCGTCGCTCCACGGCCCGCTTGTGTCGTAAACGCGCACCCGTTCGTTCACTTCAATCTCGCCGCTTATTGTCTTCGTCGACGCGAGCGAGATCTCGCGGAACGGAACGCGAAGATCGACGTGCAATTTTCCTGCAACGTAAATCTTGCGTGAATTCGGCAGGTTGTAACCGCCGTCGTTGACCGCGGTCTCCGCGGTGGACCCATTTTCAGAGCCGAGCGGAACGACCCCAGCTACAGCAGCGCGAGAATTTGTTTTCATAAAACAAAAGCCATGCGCGGGAAATCGCATGGCCTTACCTCGCTTCCTTCGGCGGCATTACCCGCATCAGGTTCAAGGGGTTCGATCGACGATTGTGCGCCGATCATCTCAGCCAGGCGGCTCCCCCGCACTTATTTCTCGGTCAGGATAAGACTCACCTAAGCGAAGTCAATAAACTGGAAATTATAGCGCGCCATCCCGCTATCGAATCGCCTCCACTTAATCTATCAGGGCACAATGACAGCTGAATCGAGCGGGGATACCGGTAGAGCGGCTTGCGGGGCCGGTGACGAAGTTTCCGCTGCGGGTTGTGATGGCGAAATAAGTGCCGCTTCGCCAATCAAGTTTACCAAACTGAGGTCCGCTTCTGGCGCAGCGAATTCGACCGGCTGCGATTTGTTTTGCCGGCGATAATCGGCCACGAGCATCGGGGGCTGCTTTTTCACTCCTAGGGCCACATAATTTTCAACCCCAGCGCCGATCGCCTGCGCAAGTTTTGCGCGCCAATCTTTTTTCGCAATCAACTGGCTTTCGCCACGCTCGGTCAGAAACCCGCCTTCGACGAGCACAGCCGGCACTCTGGTTAAACGCAGAACAGCAAAACGTGCTCGCTTGATTCCGCGATCAAACTCCGGGATATGCCCGATCATGGAATGATAGATGCAGGCTGAGAGTGCCACGCTCTGTGCGTCCACTTCGGTCCCTGCTTGCATGCTAAGAGAACTCGGGGCCACCGAGTTCTCGGAAGTGGACGGCGCTCCGCGCGGCGTGAACGAAAAAATTTCGAAACCAGTGGCGTTTGGATCACGATCTGTGGCATTAAAATGGATGCTCACGAAAATGGAATTCCTCGCGGCATTGGCAATTTGTGCACGAACTTCGAGTGGAACAAAGTAATCGCCTTCGCGAGTCATAATCACGCGGAGCCCTTTTGCTTGTAGGAGCGTCCGCAACGTTCTCGCCACGTCCAGGGCGAAGTCCTTTTCAGAGCCATAACGGCTGAGGGCGCCTTTGTCGTGACCTCCGTGGCCAGGATCGATAACAACGGTTTGAACCTTTCCCGCGTTTGAAACGCGTTGTGGACGAAGAAGCGGCTCGATCGTTTTCGCCAGGTCCGTGCGTGTTACCAAAAATTTCCCCTCATGCTCGATTACTGGGAAGCACAACCAACAGCGCGCGCCGTTGATCATGACTTCGCGGCTGCTTTGGACAAATTCCAACGGACTCCTCACTGTCTCGAGTTGCATCTTCTCGCCAGCAGGCATGATTTTGGCGGTTAAGCCATAAAACTTCGAGATGTTGTCGACGCTCAGATAATCGTGACCACTGACTTTGATGATCTGCCAATCGTCAGCGGCAAATATCAGATTTGAAACGATGAAAACGCTCAAGAAAGCGAGCGCAAGCAAACGTTTCAGCCTTATAAACATCCACTTGTTATCGTATCAGGAAACGCGCTGGCCTCAACTGGCTGATGCCGAAGCTCGCCAGGGTGAAAGCCAATCTCAAAGTAACTTGACTCTTCTGGTTTTTTCGCTAAACACCGCAAAATGTTTTTGCTTCTTCCCAGAAAAACTAGCGTTCGGATTCTTTTCCTCCTGTTCAGTTTCGTGGCCTTGTTCGCAAGCGCGACGCTCGGCGCTGAGGCATTACCGAAATGTTGTGTTTGGCGTGTCACCAACGCCAGGGCCCCGTTCTATCTCGTAGGCTCGATCCACGTACTTAGCCGAAAAGATTATCCGCTTCCTCGTCCCTATGAGCTTGCGCTGAAAGATGCCACACGTCTGCTCTTTGAATTTGATCCAAACCGCGCTCCAGAATTCGAAAAGAAACTTGCCGCCGCCGGCAAATATCCACCCGGGCAAAATATCCGCTCGAAGATTGATCCCAAGCTTTTTGCTTGGCTTCGAGAGAATATTTCGGCGGTCAACGTCGAACATAATCGACCGAAAAAATCTCCGGCAAGGGTTGCGGAATTCGATACCGGCGTTGGCTATAAGCCGTGGTGGATCGCCCAGCATCTCGTCCGCGCGAGAAATTCCAGCAACATGTCGAATTCTCAAGGCTTAGACGATTATCTGGTGTCGGGCGCCAGAAAGATGGGGAAAAAGATAGGTGGCCTCGAGTCAGTCGACGAGCATGTAGCGGTTCTTGGCGGATTGTCAGATCGTGACAGCGAAATTCTTCTGTGTGACGCCTTGCGGCCTTCCAACAGTGATCCAGGCGATGTCGATCGGATGCGCAAAGCCTGGCGAAATGGAGATACCGCTGCGCTCTGGGCCGAGAACGCACGCTCGCGGAAGGAGACTCCGAGGATTGCGGCCCGTTTGGTTGACGACCGAAATGTCAAATGGATCCCGCGGATCGAAGCGGAGCTGAAAACCGGGAAACCGACTGCAATTGTTGCCGGTGCTCTGCATTTTTCTGGGCCGAACAGCGTGATTGCATTGCTGCAAGCGCGCGGCTACAAAGTCGAGCAGCTGTAGCTCGGCAAAAAAGCGACATTTTCCGGCGGCGCTCCCGGATTGGACAAGGAGAGTGCCTTCTAGTTTCTTCCTCGGATGATTAAGTCCACCTTGCTCATTGTCGCCTGTCTCTTTTGCGCATGGAGTTTGCATGCTCAATCGCCGCCCAATATCGAGAAGAGCCCGCCGCCGCTCGATCCCAAGGACATGGATACGTCCGTCAAACCGCAAGACGACTTTTTTATGTACGCCAATGGGGGTTGGATCAAAAACACGGAGATACCACCGGAATATTCCCGCTGGGGCAGTTTTAATCAGCTCATCGAGCATAACAATGACGCTCTGCACGAGATCGCGGAAAAAGCCGCGAGTACTCATGTCGATCCGAAGACCAGTCCTGATGTTCAGAAAGTCGGCGACTATTATGCAAGTGGCATGGATGAGAAAACGATCAATGCCGCGCGCATCCAGCCGATCCAGGATGAGTTCAAACGAATCGACGCAATAAAAGATCGCAATGATCTGCTAAAAGAAATCGCGCACCTGCACATGATCGGTGTCGACGCGTTTTTTGGATTCGGTTCGGGCCAAGATGCCAAAGACAGTACGCGCGAGATTTCCCAAGCCGTTCAGGGAGGACTTGGTCTGCCCGATCGCGATTATTACACGAAGACGGACGAAGCTTCGAAAAAGTTGCGCGACCAGTACCTCGAGCATGTCACGAAAATGCTGACGCTGCTCGGCGAGTCCGCAGAGAAAGCTGCCGAAGACGCGAAAAAGATCATGGCGCTCGAAACCTTTCTTGCCAAGGCATCGCGCACGCGCGTCGAACTCCGCGATCCGCAAAAGAACTACAACAAAATGACACAGGAGGATCTCCAGGCGCTGACGTCCGACTGGAATTGGGCGGATTATTTCAAAGGCATCAACTTGGTTGAGCCGGGCGACATCAACGTGCAGCAACCGGAATTCTTCAAAGCGGCCAACGCCGCTTTCATCACCACACCGATCGACGATTGGAAAACGTATCTGCGCTGGCATCTGGTCAATGCCACCGCACCGGAACTTTCCAATGACTTCGTAAACGAGGATTTCAATTTCAAAGACGGCGTTCTTCGTGGGACGAAACAAATCAAGCCACGCTGGAAACGCGTGGTTATTTCGACCGACGGGGCCATAGGCGAGGCTCTTGGCAAACTTTATGTCGCCGATTATTTCCCGCCAGAAGCGAAAGCGCGTGCGTTGGAATTGGTAAATAACCTGAAAGAAGCCCTGAGCGATCGGATCAAAACACTCGAATGGATGGACGAGCCGACGAAACAGCAAGCGCTCAAAAAGCTCGCCGCTTTTACAGTCAAGATCGGTTACCCCGACAAATGGCGCGATTATTCACTGCTTAAGATCGATAGGGGTCCATTCGTCCTCAACGCGACCCGCGCTGAAAATTTCGAGGTCAACCGCGAGCTTAAGAAGATCGGCAAACCGGTCGATCGCACCGAATGGGGCATGACACCGCCGACGGTGAACGCGTATTACAACCCGAACATGAATGAGATCGTTTTCCCGGCTGGAATTCTGCAGCCGCCTTTCTTCTACGCCGATGCCGACGACGCAATTAACTACGGCGGGATTGGCGCCGTCATCGGACACGAAATGACTCATGGCTTCGATGACCAGGGCAGGCAGTTCGACGCCGTCGGAAATCTTCGTGATTGGTGGTCCCCCGAATCGGCGGCCAAGTTCAAAGAGCGTTCCCAAGCAGTCGTGCAGCAATATTCTGAATACGAACCGCTCCCTGGTTCGCACATCAATGGCGAGCTCACCCAAGGCGAGAACATCGCCGACATCGGCGGGGTCAAGCTGGCTTATGCTGCCCTGCAAAAGGCGCTCGCTGGCAAATCGCGCGAAAAAATCGATGGTCTCACGCCGGAGCAGCGTTTCTTTCTATCCTACGCCACCATTTGGAAAGCCAAACAGCGCGACGAAGACCTAAAGTTACGGTTAAACACCGATCCACACTCGCCCGCGCGTTATCGAGTTAATGGACCGCTCTCCGACATACCCGAATTTGCGAAGGCGTTTAATTTGCCAGACACCTGTCCGATGGTTCGCCCGCCGGACAAGCGGGTCAATATTTGGTGATCCGCTCCTACTATCGACTTCTTCGTTTGATAATTAGAGGGCGACCGCCCCCGGTTGCCGTTCCGAAGAGTTGGCAAGCAACGCGCTTGCCCCACAACGACAGACGTTCCGTTATTCTTTCGCGATTTTTCCACCCCAGGAAAGAATCTTGGCCTTCGCCCCGGCGGCTTCAGCTTCTTTGATGTCGCCGTTGCGATTGTAAAACAGAGACAAACTTGTCCAACCGATTTGGTCGTTAGGCCGAAGCTCAACCGCTTTTTTTCCCGCATCGATCGCTTCGGGAAAACGTCCGAGCTTCATCAGCGCCATCCCGAGGGCATGCCAACCGTCGAAAAATTCCGAATCAAGATCGACACAGCGCCGGTATTTCTCGACAGCGCTATCCAAGTCGCCGACGGCCAGATCGCCGTTCGCGTCGTCAAAGATTTCATCAAGTGATTCGTCCATCGATTGCCGCAAACTATTTGCCATTGATACGACGGCGACTACAGCGTCTACCCTTTCGCAAATTGAACGCCAGCCTCACGCTGCCGATCACGCAGCCATTCGTAGAAAACGATTTGCCGTTTATTATTCAGCATGCGGTTTTCAAAGGCCGTTTTCTTCGCGACATTGTTTGCGTCCCCTGATGGCTCCCGTTTTTCCAAAATGGCGATCAATCCACTCTCGTCAGACGGAAGAAAGTCACTAATCTCGCCCGGGTTGAGATATGCCACGGCGTCTTTGATTGTCGTAAGCTCGGGCGGCTCCTTCTTTTCCTCCTTGCTTTGCGCTTCCGGCGTTTCATCGAGAAGCGAAAAGGGTGGGACCTTCTCCGCTTTTGCTC
>QHOQ01000232.1:1283-3899 GCA_003219355.1 Verrucomicrobiota bacterium | reverse complement strand
CCTTCGCCCGGGGACGCCGCGGCGATTTACGACAAGCTGGCAAACCTTTGCGCGGATCAATCGCGCTGGGCGGATTGCACGAGCTACGATGCGAAGGCGATCGCCGCCAAGGATTCCGCGTCGCGTCGCGTCGCGCACGCGTGCGTGTTACTGCGGCTTCACCAATGGGACGCTGCCTATGCGGAGATCGCGAAAGCAAACAAGATCGACAGCACCGATAACGAAATGAAGAAGTGGCTGCCGCAATTTGAGCGGCTCGAGGGATTTCTTCCGCAAATCCGCGCGCTTGACGCGCAAATCGCGAAATCGCCGACCGACTCCGCGCTTTTGCTGGACCGCGCGCGGTTGTTCACGTTAGCGGAGCGTCCGCTGCTCGCGCTCGATGACTGCGAACGCGCGATAAAGTTGCAGCCGGCGTCGATGCGCGCGCGCATTCAAACAGCCGAGGCGTTGTTCGATGTCGGCCGACCGGATGATGCGGCAAAATTGCAAGTGAGCTCGAATCTCGCTCGCGACAAGGACAGCCATGTGAGCGACCAGGCATTGCGCGAACTCAGCAACGAGGACACGCAGATCGCGCAAAATTCCGGCAACGCCGAGTCGCTCGCCGCGCGCGCAAAAACGTTGCGCGATCTGCGCCAGATCCCGCTCGCACTGGCCGATGCACGCGCTGCGCTGGCGATCGACGACAAATTGGCCGCGGCGCATCTCGAAGCTGCACACGATCTTGATGCGTTGGACCAGTCGAAAGAAGCGCTGATCCATGCCGTCAAGGCAACGGAATTGAATCCGAACGATGGGGCGGCGTGGTACTACCGGGGCGTGCTCGAAGCGGGGCGCGCGGATTTTCCAGCGGCCATCGAATCGTTAACGCGCTCGCTGAAACTCGGCGAAACGCTGGAAGCACTGCGCAAACGCGAGAACTGCCAGCGTCGCATCGGAAGAATCGATAATGCAAATGCAGATCTGAAGCGCATCCGCGAATTGGAATGAGACGCGCGACTTTCATTCTGATTTCTGTTTTGATCGCGGCGAATCTTTACGCCGCTCCGAAGGAAACCAAATCGAACACGAAACCGGATGCGGGCGGCGTGGTGATCGAACCGAGCGAAGGTGAAATTGCAGCCGGAGCGGAACTCACGATCACCTTTCCAAACGCGATGGTCGGCACGGACAAGATCGACATGAGCGGCCAGCCATCTCCGTTCATGAGCCAGCCAAAAATTGAAGGCGACTTTTTGTGGAAGAGCCAAACCGAAGGGGTGTTTAAGGTCAAAGCCGTGGTCGCCGGCGCGACACATCGTTTGACGCTGGTGCGCGATCTAAAGGACGCGAGCGGCACACGCGTGGACGCGCCCAGTTGGAGCGCGGAGTTTAGCGCGGCGCCGTTTTCGATCACGAGCGATTTTACCGAGCAGGAACAGCTCGATTCACAACCGCAAATCCCGCTCGATTCCACCTACAACGTGCGCCTCACCGAAGTCGCCGAGCACGCTTATTTTCAAGACCGTGATTCACGCCAGCGTTTTCCGGTTGATGTGATTTTGCGCAGCGACGAGAAGCTTTCGGAACAACCGGAAGCGCAAGAGTTTCGCGTTGCGCCACGGCAACCGCTGCCGATGGGACGCACCTACGATCTCATCATTAACGGATTGCTCGATGCAAAAAGCCGCCGCCCTTTACCGTATCTAAAAGTTTTGCCCGCGGGTAAAACAGTGCCGCTCAAAGTTGAATGGGTCGTCGCGTACAATGCTCCATTCGAAGAACCGACGATCGAGATCAAGTTCAGCGACGCTGTCGATCCCGGTGAGATCACCGCCGACCGCATTCACATCGAGCCGGCGGTGAAAGATATGCAACTGCTCCCGAGCGGCGACAGCGTTACGATAAAAGGCAAATTCGATCTTACCCAACGCCATCGCGTCACGATTTCGTCCGAGATCAAAGGCGAGCGCGGTTACGGACTGGCCGAGCAATCGCGCTGGGGCGCGACGTTTCATCCGCAAGAGCCGACGATTCTGTTTCCGGCGTCGCAGATTTTTCTGCGCGCGCGTCCGGAACTGCGGTTCACATTTTTCCAAGTCAATACCCCAGCGGTCACATGGAAACTGGCACGAATTCCGCTGGAGAAATTACCGGCAGTCAACATGCGTGTTCGCGAGTTCGAGAAAGACGCACTCGATCCGGTTACCGGAAAGGTAATTATCGATCCTCGCACTGGCTTCAATAAGCAATTTCAAACCGAGTTGCTCGTCGCTGGGTTCAATCTGCCCGTCGTCGCCAGCGGCACGACTGAAGCGGCGAGCGGCGACGGAAAAACGCAGCGTGACATTCATTGGACGTCGCCAAAAGGCGAGCCGCTCAACGGCGCGTACTTAATAGAGGCGAGCGCGACGCTCGGCAACGGGCGCATCATCGGGAATCGCTCGATCATTTGCACGAGCGATTTCATCCTCACGCAAAAACGAACGCCGACCAAAGTGATCATGCGCGTGACCAAAATGTCCGACGCGCAGTCGGTCGTCGGAATGACCGTGCGCGCGGTTACGAATGAGAGCGTCGAGATCGCGCGCGCGACTACGGATGCCAAAGGCATGGCCACGTTTGACCGCGACA
>QHOQ01000232.1:0-1214 GCA_003219355.1 Verrucomicrobiota bacterium | reverse complement strand
CCGGAAGTTATCCTTCCGGCGAGCGAAGCGGTCTCGCGGCAAAGCCGCACGCCGAAATCATCACCGACCGCAATCTCTACCGGCCGGGGCAGACCGTAAAGATGAAGGGGATTGTGCGCGATGTTTCCGACGCAGGCCTCGCTATTCCAACTGCGACTGATGCGCAATGGCGCGTGATGGAAGGGGACGGCAATCGAGTTGTCGGCGAAGGCAATGTTACGCTTTCGTCCTATGGCGGATGGGAGGCCGAATGGAACGTGCCGGAAAAAGCTAAGCTCGGAGATTACATAATCGATTGTCGCGTAAGTGGGAAGGATTACGAGGGCTCGACCAGGATCAGCATCGAAGAATATCGGGTGCCGCTTTTTTCCGTCGTGGTTGAGGCGAAGCCTGAGGTCGGGCAAACCGCGCACGCGCATGTTTCGTCCGCTTATTTTCACGGCGCTCCAAACGCGGGCGCGCGCGTGCATTGGAAGGCAAACTGGACCGTGACTCCCGAATTCAGCAGCGACAGTGAAAACAACGAATACAAAAAGCGATACAACGCCTTCGCCGAGATCGGACCGCGTCTCGATCCACAAAGCGAGGAAACCAAGACAATCGAAGGCGACGCCAAACTTGATAAGCACGGCTTCGCTAATTTCGCGTGCGAGTCGCCATTCAAAGACAACGCCGCGATTAGCCGCGCGAATGTTTCCTGGCGCGCCGAAGTCACTTCGCTCGATGGCCAAACGATCGTGGGGGGTGACATGGCGCCGCTTTTTTCGGCGGAAACGCGGCTCGGCATACGCGCGAACGAAAAGCCCGGGAAACCCAGCGGGGTCGATGTCAGTATCGACGCGATCGATAAGGACGACGCGAAAGTCCAGGGCGTCGCAGTGCATGTCGATCTGTTCCATGTCACGACGAAAGTAGCGAAGGAGCAACTCGCGCCGTTCGTTTATCGCTATCGCAACACCGATCAGTTTGCCAAAGTCGCATCGCAAGAAGTGAAAACGCCGGCCGCATTTGTTTTTCCGGCGATGGAAACCGGCCGCTATGTCGCCGCCGCCAGTGCACCTGCTGGGAAAACGCCGCTCGTGAGTGATGAAACTACGGTCAGTGGCGAACAACCGGCCGAGCTTGCCGTCCAAAACGAAACCAGTTTCAAAATCGAACATCGTCCCGAAGCATTCACACCCGGCGAGAAAGCGGTGTTGTCGATCCAGGCGTCA